>NZ_DAVZJY010000033.1:0-14537 GCF_052272535.1 Sutterella sp.
CCGTGAAGGCGGCCACACCGTCGGCGCCGGCGTCGTCGCCACGATCATCGAGTAAAAAACGGTTGCTTTTCTCCCCGTGCACGCGGGGAGAAAAACTCCCGCATCCGACTTGATCGGCAGAGGGAGCGGAGGTATACTCCGCTCCCTCTGTTCTTTTACTGTTCTTTTTTCTAGGAAAACGAAATGCAGTCTCAGCGCATTCGCATCCGCCTCAAGGCCTACGACTACAAGCTCATCGACCAGTCCGCCCTCGAGATCGTCGACACCGCCAAGCGCACCGGCGCCGTGGTTCGTGGCCCTGTTCCCCTTCCCACGCGCATCCAGCGCTTCGACATCCTCCGCTCGCCGCACGTCAACAAGACGAGCCGTGATCAGCTCGAGATCCGTACGCACCAGCGCCTCATGGACATCGTCGATCCGACCGACAAGACCGTCGACGCCCTCATGAAGCTCGATCTTCCGGCCGGCGTGGACGTCAAGATCAAGGTTCAGTAACCTTTGAAGATTTTGCTGTAAAAAATCGGACTTTCGATTGCACGGAGTCCGGTGTACAGCTAGAATCGCGCCTTTCTTGTCCCCTTGGGAAGACTTCCTTCGTCTCTGTGTGAAGAGAAGTCAGGGACATTTTTGATGAAATCGGTCCCGGCCAATCGCAGCCGGGGTGGAGAAAACAATGAGTGAAAAGCTCGGCCTCGTCGGTCGCAAGATCGGCATGACGCGTATCTTCACGGATGACGGCGCTTCCGTTCCCGTGACCGTGCTCGACGTGTCGAACAACCGCGTCACCATGGTCAAGACGCAGGAAACTGACGGCTACACCGCCGTTCAGGTCGCGTACGGCACGAAGAAGCCCTCGCGCGTCAACAAGCCGCTCGCCGGCCAGTTTGCCAAGGCTGGCGTCGAAGCTGCCTGCACCCTTAAAGAGTTCCGCATCGATGCGGAGAAGGTCGCCGAATTCAAGCCCGGCCAGACCCTCTCTGTCGAAATCTTCACGGAAGGCCAGAAGGTCGACGTGACGGGTACGACCATCGGTAAGGGTTTTGCCGGCGCCATCAAGCGCCACCACTTCTCGTCCAACCGCGCTTCGCACGGCAACTCCGTGACGACGAATGCTCCCGGCTCCATCGGTAACCGTCAGGACCCGGGCCGCGTGTTCCCCGGCAAGCGCATGGCCGGCCATCTCGGCGACGTCCGCCGCACGACCCAGAACCTCGTGGTTGCCCGTGTCGACGTGGAACGTCAGCTTCTTCTGGTTCGCGGTGCCGTTCCGGGCGCCAAGGGCGGTGAAGTGATCGTCCGTCCTGCTGTTAAGGCGTAAGGAGCGAAACAATGGAACTCAATATCCTGAACGAACAGGGCAAGGTTGAAGCTGCCGACGCCGTGTTCGGTCGCGAATACAACGAAGCCCTGGTGCACCAGATCGTGGTCGCCTTCCAGGCCAACGCTCGTCTTGGCACCCGCGCGCAGCTCAACCGCCGCGACGTGCACCACTCGACGAAGAAGCCCTGGCGCCAGAAGGGCACCGGCCGCGCCCGTTCGGGCATGACCTCCTCGCCGCTGTGGCGTGGTGGTGGCCGCACCTTCCCGAACACCCCCGACGAAAACTTCTCGCAGAAGGTCAACAAGAAGATGTACCGTGCCGGTATGGCTTCGATCTTCTCGAAGCTCGTCGCGGACGAACGCTTCGTCGTCGTCGAAACGATCAAGGCTGAAACGCCGAAGACCAAGGACTTCGCCGCTCAGCTCAAGACGCTCGGCTTCACCACGCGCACCCTCGTCATCATTGGTGAGGAAGAACTTGACGACAACATCATCCTCGCCTCGCGCAACCTGAAGGATGTGCTCGTCGTTACGCCCCGCTATGCGGATCCGCTGTGCCTTCTCTACTTTGACAAGGTCGTGGCCACCAAGGCGGCTGTTGCTCAGATCGAGGAGATGTTGGCATGAATCAGGAACGTCTGATGAAGGTGCTCGTCGGCCCCATCGTCTCCGAAAAGAGCACGATGATCGGTGAGAAGCACAATCAGGTCTCTTTCGTCGTCGTCCCGGACGCGACGAAGTCCGAAGTTAAGTCCGCTGTTGAGCTGCTCTTCAAGGTGCAGGTCAGCGCTGTTCAGATTCTTAACCAGAAGGGCAAGCAGAAGCGCTTCGGCCGCTACATGGGCAAGCGCAACGACGTTCGCAAGGCGTACGTCACGCTCGCCGCTGGGCAGGAAATCAAGTTCGAGCAAGAGGTGATGTAATGGCTCTCGTCAAACTCAAGCCGACGTCTCCCGGCCGCCGTCACGCGGTCAAGGTTGTCAACAAGGAGCTCCACAAGGGCAAGCCCTGGGCCGCTCTCGTTGAGAAGAAGAATCGTACGAACGGCCGCAACAACAACGGCCACATCACCTGCCGTCAGCGCGGTGGTGGTGCCAAGCGTGCGTACCGCATCATCGACTTCAAGCGCATGAAGGACGGCATCCCCGCCCGCGTCGAGCGCATTGAATACGATCCGAACCGTTCCGCGAACATCGCCCTCGTGCTGTACGCCGACGGTGAGCGCCGCTACATCATCGCTCCGAAGGGCCTGACCGTCGGTCAGGAGATCTTCAACGGTCCCGAGTCGCCGATCAAGGTCGGCAACACGCTCCCGCTGCGCAACATCCCGGTCGGCTCGACGATTCACTGCATCGAGCTCCTCCCGGGCAAGGGCGCCCAGCTCGTGCGCGCCGCCGGTGCCTTCGGCCAGCTGATCGCCCGTGAAGGCGAGTACGCTCAGGTCCGTCTGCGCTCCGGTGAAGTTCGCCGCGTCCTCATCGAATGCCGCGCCACCATCGGCACCGTCGGCAACGAAGAGAACAGCCTGCGCGAACTCGGCAAGGCCGGTGCGAAGCGCTGGCGCGGCATCCGTCCGACGGTTCGCGGCGTTGCCATGAACCCGGTGGATCATCCGCACGGCGGCGGCGAAGGCAAGACCGGCACTGGCCGCGCTCCTGTCACGCCTTGGGGTCAGCTCACGAAGGGCTACCGCACCCGCAACAGCAAGCGCACGGATTCCATGATCATCCAGCGCCGTTACAGCAAGTAAGGGAGCCCTAGAATGTCTCGCTCTTTGAAAAAAGGCCCGTTCGTTGACGGGCACCTCATGAAGAAGGTTGAAGCCGCCCAGGCGAGCCGCGACAAGCGTCCGCTCAAGACCTGGTCGCGTCGTTCGACGATCGTTCCGGAATTCATCGGTCTGACCATCGCCGTTCACAACGGCCGTCAGCACGTGCCGGTCTACATCAACGAAAACATGGTCGGCCACAAGCTCGGCGAATTTGCGCTCACCCGCACGTTCAAGGGTCACGCTGCCGGCGACAAGAAGGTGGGTAAGTAAATGGAAACGACAGCTAAAGTTCGCGGCGTTCGCCTTTCCGCCCAGAAAGGTCGCCTCGTTGCCGATCTCATCCGCGGCAAGACCGTTGACCAGGCGCTGAACATTCTGGAGTTCACCCAGAAGCGCGCCGCCGGCATCGTCCGCAAGGCGCTTGAGAGCGCGATCGCCAACGCCGAGCACAACTTCGGCGCCGACATCGACGAGCTCGTCGTGACGAAGATCCATGTTGAGAAGGCCGCCACGCTGCGCCGTTTCGGGGCCCGCGCCAAGGGCCGCGGCACGCGCATCAACAAGCAGACGAGCCACATCTACATCACCGTCGGCGACGGCGAAAGCTAAGAAACAGGTGAATTACCATGGGTCAGAAAATTAATCCCACCGGCTTCCGCCTCCCGGTTACGCGCAACTGGACGTCGCGCTGGTACGCGAACGGCCGCGACTACCCGAGCACGCTGCAGGAGGACCTGAAGGTCCGCGCCTTCCTCCTGAAGAAGCTCCGCAATGCGTCCGTCTCCCGCGTGCTCATCGAGCGTCCGGCCAACAACGCGCGCATCACGATCTTCACGGCCCGTCCGGGCATCGTGATCGGCAAGCAGGGCGCCGACATCGAAGCTCTGAAGGCTGAAGTTCAGAAGATGATGGGCGTGCCCGTGCACGTCAACATCGAAGAAGTCCGCCGTCCCGAGCTTGACGCCAAGCTCATCGCCGACGGCATCACGCAGCAGCTCGAAAAGCGCGTGATGTTCCGCCGCGCCATGAAGCGCGCCATGCAGAACGCCATGCGCCTCGGCGCCCTCGGCATCAAGGTGCAGTCCTCCGGCCGTCTCAACGGCGCGGACATTGCCCGCGACGAGTGGTACCGTGAAGGCCGCGTGCCCCTGCAGACCCTGCGCGCCAACATCGACTACGCCACGAGCGAAGCTCACACGACGTATGGTGTTGTCGGCGTCAAGGTGTGGGTCTACAAGGGAGACAACTTCGGCGCGGAAGAACCCGCCGACGTTCAGGCTCCCCGCGATGACCGCCGCGGTCGCCGTGGTGATCGTGCCGGCAAGCCCGGTGCGCGCCGCAACAACGGCCGCCGCAACGATATGAAGCAGGACCGCGCTCCCCGCAAGCCGGCTGCTAAGGACGGAGAATAACGATGCTGCAGCCTAATCGTCGCAAGTACCGCAAGGATCAGAAGGGCCGCAACTACGGCCTCGCCACCCGCGGTGCGAACGTTTCCTTCGGTGAGTTTGGTCTGAAGACGCTCGAGCGCGGCCGCATCACGGCCCGCCAGATCGAGGCCGCGCGCCGTGCCATTACGCGCCACATCAAGCGCGGCGGCCGCGTCTGGATCCGCATCTTCCCGGACAAGCCCATTTCGAAGAAGCCCGCCGAAGTCCGTATGGGTAACGGTAAGGGCAATCCTGAATTCTGGGTCGCGCTGGTCCAGCCGGGCCGCGTGCTCTACGAAATGGACGGCGTGGAAGAGTCGCTCGCCCGCGAAGCCTTCGCGCTCGCAGCCGCCAAGCTGCCCGTGAAGACGACGTTCGTTGTCCGCCAGGTCGGCATGTAATTTACAAGGAGACACGGACATGAACGCTAATGAACTGCGTGCCAAGAGTGAGACCGAGCTCAAGCAGGAACTGCAGGATCTTCTGAAGACGCACTTCAAGCTGCGCATGCAGAAGGCCACCCAGCAGTTGGCGAACACGGCTTCGCTGCGTCAGACGCGTCGCGACATCGCGCGCGTTCGCACCATCCTCACCCAGAAGGCGACCACGAAATGACCGAACAGACGAAGGAATCACTCACCCGCACCCTCGAGGGCGTGGTGACGAGCAACAAGATGGACAAGACGGTCACCGTTCTTGTCGAGCGCAAGGTCAAGCACCCGCTCTACGGCAAGTACGTCGTCAAGAGCAAGAAGTACCACGCGCACGACGAGCTCGGCTGCGGCGAGGGTGATCGCGTCGAAATTCAGGAAACCTCTCCGATCGCGAAGACGGTCTCCTGGACGGTGACGAAGATCCTCGAGAAGGCCGAAGTCCTCTAAAAAATCGCGCAAGGGGTGAAAAAAACACCCCGAACCGCTTGCAAAGCAGCTGAGCACTCAGCTATATTTGCACCCCGTCGCCCGGATGCCACTTTCGGTGGGATTCCGGGCGATGCATTTCTTAGTCCGGTGTCCGCACGTGCACGAAACGAGCTGCGCGTACCGCTGGCACGGGGCCTCATCCCCGCAATACGGGGCCAATACTGTCCGCGTATGCGGAATAAGTTGGGAAATTTTCACTAATGATTCAGATGCAAAGCCGACTGGACGTCGCCGATAACACGGGCGCCCGTTCAGTGATGTGTATCAAGGTGTTGGGCGGCTCGAAGCGCCGTTACGCCAACATCGGCGACGTCATCAAGGTGACGGTCAAGGAAGCGGCCCCGCGCGGCCGCGTGAAGAAGGGCGAGGTCTACAACGCTGTTGTGGTCCGCACCGCTCACGGCGTTCGTCGTCCCGACGGTTCGAAGATCGCCTTCGACGGCAATGCCGCCGTCCTCCTCAACAACAAGCTGGAGCCGATCGGCACCCGCATCTTCGGGCCGGTGACGCGCGAACTGCGCACTGAGCAGTTCATGAAGATCGTGTCCCTCGCTCCTGAAGTGATCTAATCGAGGAGAGAACATGCAGCGCATTCGTAAGGGCGACCAGGTTGTGGTCATCGCCGGCCGCGACCGCGGCACCAAGGGCACGGTTATCGCCCGCGTTGATGAGCGCCACGTCATCGTGGAAGGCGTCAACGTCGTGAAGAAGGCCGTTCGTCCGAACCCCGCCGCCGGCATTGAGGGCGGCATCGTCGACAAGACCCTCCCGATCGATCAGTCCAACGTCATGCTGGTCAACCCGGAAACGGGCAAGGGCGAACGCATCGGCTTCAAGGAAGTTGATGGCAAGAAGGTTCGCGTGTTCAAGTCCAATGGCGCCGTCGTCGGTGCCAAGGCCGAATGAGGGTGACCATGTCGCGTTTCAACTCCCTTTACCACGACACCATTGTTCCCGAACTGATGAAGAAGTTCGGCTACAAGACGGTCATGCAGGTTCCCCGCATCACCAAGATCACGCTCAACATGGGCGTCGGTGAGGCCGTGAACGACAAGAAGCACATCGAGAACGCCGTCGGCGACATGACCAAGATCGCCGGTCAGAAGCCGCTCGTCACCCGCACCCGCAAGGCCATCGCGAACTTCAAGATCCGCGAAAACATGCCGATCGGCTGCATGGTCACGCTGCGCGGCGAGCGCATGTACGACTTCCTCGACCGCCTCGTGACGATTGCCTTCCCGCGCGTGCGCGACTTCCGCGGCGTGTCTGGTCGTGCTTTCGACGGCCGTGGCAACTACAACATCGGTCTGAAGGAACAGATCATCTTCCCGGAAATCGAGTACGACAAGATCGACGCGATCCGAGGGATGAACATTTCGATTACCACGACGGCGAAGACCGACGAGGAAGCCAAGGCGCTCCTCTCCGGTTTCAGCTTCCCGTTCCGCAACTGAGGTTGACGCAAAATGGCAAAACTTGCTCTCATTAACCGCGAAGCCAAGCGCCGCGCGACGGTCGCCAAGTTCGCGGCCAAGCGCGCCGCCCTCAAGGCCATCATCAACGACGCTACCCGCACGATGGATGAACGTCTCGACGCCCGCGCCCAGCTCGAAAAGCTGCCGCGCAATGCGTCGCCGGTCCGCCTGCGCAACCGCTGCGCGATCACCGGCCGTCCCCGTGGCAATTTCCGTAAGTTCGGTCTTTGCCGTGAAATGATCCGTGACGCCGCCATGCGCGGTGACATCCCCGGCCTCCAGAAGGCCAGCTGGTAAGCGAGGAGATTGCGAAATGAGTATGAGTGATCCGATCGCCGACATGCTGACCCGCATCCGCAACGGTCAGATGGTCGACAAGGCTGCGGTGGTTATGCCTTCCTCGAAGCTGAAGGTTGCCATCGCCAAGGTCCTCAAGGACGAAGGCTACATCGAGAACTACGAAGTCGCGGCCAACAACGGCAAGGCTGAGCTCAACGTGACGCTCAAGTACTATGCCGGCCGCCCGGTTATCGAACGCCTCGAGCGCGTGTCCCGTCCGGGCCTGCGCATCTACAAGAACCACGACAGCATCCCCCAGGTGATGAACGGTCTCGGCATCGCGATCGTTTCGACCCCGAAGGGCGTGATGACGGACCGCGCCGCCCGCGCGGCCGGCGTCGGCGGCGAAGTTCTCTGCTACGTCGCCTAACCCGAGGAGTGAGAAATGAGTCGTATCGCTAAGATCCCCGTCGCCCTCGCCAAGGGCGTGACGGTTACCCTCACGCCCGACTATGTGACCGTCAAGGGTCCGGTCGGCGAGGTGAAGATGCACGTTCTTCCTCTGGTCAAGGTCACGGAGGCCGAAGGCCACCTGCACTTCGAGCAGCTCGATGACTCCCGCGATTCCAACGCGAACGTCGGCACGATGCGTGCCCTCGTGAACGACATGGTCAAGGGTTGCGCCCACGGCTTTGAGAAGCGCCTCGCCCTCGTCGGCGTCGGCTACCGCGCTCAGGCCCAGGGCGACAAGCTCAACCTGTCGCTCGGCTTCTCGCACCCGGTCGTGCACCAGATGCCGGCCGGCATCAAGGTCGAGACGCCCACCCCGACGGAAATCGTCATCAAGGGCGCCGACAAGCAGAAGGTTGGTCAGACGGCCGCGGAAATCCGCGCCTACCGTGCTCCCGAACCCTACAAGGGCAAGGGCGTCCGCTATGCGAACGAGCACGTTGTGATCAAGGAAACCAAGAAGAAGTAATTCGGACGTTAGAAGATGATCAACAAGAAACAAAGCCGCCTGCGTCGTGCCCGCGCCACGCGCGCCCGCATTCTGCTGCAGAAGGTCGATCGCCTGACGGTCCATCGCACCAATCTGCACATCTACGCCAGCATCATTTCGGCCGACAACGGCCGCACGCTCTGCTCCGCCTCGACGATCGAGCCGGAAGTGCGCGCTCAGCTCGCCAACCAGACGGGCCGTGGCGGCAACGTTGCCGCCGCCAAGCTCGTTGGCGCTCGCATCGCCGAGAAGGCGAAGGCCGCCGGTATCGAAACCTGCGCCTTCGACCGCTCTGGCTACCGTTACCACGGCCGTGTCGCCGCGCTTGCTGAAGCTGCGCGCGAAGCCGGCCTCAAGTTCTAACCGAGGTGCTGGCAATGGCTAAGGTTCAAGGTAAAAACGCGGTCGAGGAACAGGACGACGGCCTGCGTGAAAAGATGATCGCGGTCAACCGCGTCTCCAAGACGGTCAAGGGCGGCCGCATCCTCGCCTTCGCGGCGCTCACCGTTGTGGGCGACGGCGACGGCTCCATCGGCATGGGCACGGGCAAGTCCCGCGAAGTGCCGCAGTCCGTCTCGAAGGCCATGGAACGCGCCCGTCACTCGATGAAGCGCGTCCCGCTCAAGAGCGGCACGCTGCATCACGCCGTCGAGGGCCGTCACGGCGCCTCCCGCGTGATCATGATGCCGGCTCCGGAAGGCTCCGGCGTGATCGCCGGCGGCCCGATGCGCGCCGTCTGCGAAGCCGTTGGTATCCGCAACGTCGTTGCGAAGGCCTACGGCTCGACCAATCCGTACAACCTCGTCCGTGCGACGCTCAACGCCCTCTCCAACCTCCGCAGCCCCGCTGAGATCGCTGCGAAGCGCGGCAAGACGGTCGAAGAGCTCCTCGGCTAATCCGGAGACCAAGACATGTCCGAAAAGAAGACCATCAAGGTCACTCTGGTGAAGAGCCCGATCGGTACGAATGCGGATCACCGCGCCACCGTTCTCGGTCTCGGCCTGAAGAAGATCCACCAGACGCGCGAGCTCGAAGACACGCCCGCCGTCCGTGGCATGATCACCAAGGTCGCGTACCTCGTGCGCGTCGAATGATCCGAAGGATGACCCAAAATGCGTTTGAATACCATCAGCCCCGCTGAGGGCTCGAAGCACGCTCACCACCGCGTCGGCCGCGGCGTGGGCAGCGGCTGGGGCAAGACCGCGGGTCGCGGTCACAAGGGCCAGAAGTCGCGTGCCGGCGGCTTCCACAAGGTCGGTTTCGAAGGCGGTCAGATGCCGATGTATCGCCGCCTCCCGAAGCGCGGCTTCACGTCCCTCTCCCGCAAGTTCGTCGAAGTGGTTCGCCTCTCCGATCTCGAACGTCTCGGCGTTGAAGAAGTCGATCTGCTCGTCCTCAAGGAGGCCGGCGTCGTTTCCTCGCTCGCTCAGAACGCCCGCGTGATCCTGTCGGGTGCCATCACCCGCAAGGTGACGGTGCGCGGTCTCGGCGTCACGAAGGGTGCCCGCGCTGCCATCGAGGCGGCCGGCGGCTCCATCGCTGAGTAAAGAGATCAACCTGCAAAGAGGATAGGACGTGGCGACCAGCCCCAGCTCAAAACAGCAGTCTGGCCTCAGCAAGTACGGCGACCTCAAGGGTCGCCTGATCTTCCTGGCGCTTGCACTCGTTGTATACCGTATCGGCGCTCACGTGCCGGTTCCCGGTATTGATCCCGATATGCTCCAGCAGCTGTTCAATCAGCAGCAGGGCGGCATTCTCGGGCTGTTCAACATGTTCTCCGGCGGCGCCCTCTCGCGCTTCTCCGTCTTCGCGCTCGGCATCATGCCGTACATCTCGGCGTCTATTATTTTCCAGATGCTGTCGTACGTGCTGCCGTCGCTTGAGGCGATCCGCAAAGAGGGCGAGCAGGGCCGTAGAAAGATCACGCAGTACACCCGCTACGGGACGTTGCTGCTGGGTCTCTTCCAAGGCTTCGGCATCGCCGTTGCGCTCGAAACGCAACCCGGGCTCGTCGTCGATCCCGGCTTCCTCTTCCGCATTACGACGACCGTTTCGCTGCTCACGGGCACCATGTTCCTCATGTGGCTCGGCGAGCAGATCACCGAGCGCGGTCTCGGCAACGGCATTTCGATCATCATCTTCGCCGGCATCGTGGCCGGGCTCCCGACGGGTACGAGCGGCTTGTTCCAGCTCGTCTCCACGGGTGCCATCAGCCCGCTCGCCGCGATCTTCGTGATCGCGATCGTCCTCGCCGTCACCGCCTTCGTGGTCTTCGTCGAACGCGGTCAGCGCCGCATCACGGTCAACTACGCCAAGCGCCAGATCGGCAACAAGATCTACGGCGGGCAGAGCTCGTATCTGCCCCTCAAGATGAACATGTCGGGCGTCATTCCCCCGATCTTCGCTTCGTCTCTGATCCTGTTCCCGGCGACGCTCGCCGGCTGGTTCACCTCGGGCGACTCCACGCGTTGGATCCGCGATCTCGCGGCCGCGCTCTCGCCCGGGCAGCCGCTCTACACGCTGCTCTACGCAGCGCTCATCGTGTTCTTCGCGTTCTTCTACACGGCGTTGGTCTTCAACCCGAAGGAGACCGCCGAGAACCTGAAGAAGAGCGGCGCGTTCATCCCCGGCATCCGTCCGGGCGACCAGACGGCCCGCTACATCGACCGCGTGCTGCTGCGTCTGACGCTCGGCGGTGCGGCCTATCTGGTTTTCGTGTGCCTCGTGCCTGAATTCCTGAACCTCAAGTTCAACGTCCCCTTCTACTTCGGTGGCACCTCGTTGCTGATCGTGGTGGTCGTGACGATGGACTTCATGAGCCAGGTCCAGGCGTACATGATGACGCACCAGTACGAAAACCTGCTGCGGAAGACCAACTTCCGCGGTCTGTCCCGGAAGTAATGAAAGGACGGGCCCGCCCCTCAAAGACGGGTCCACTCCGATCCCCACTTCCTGCGGAAGTAGATCAAATGTCCCGAGGGCGGCCAGATGGCCGCCCTTTGGGCTACCTTGGAGGCGCTCGGCCGCCGCGGAGCTCCACTCCGACGGGACCGCTCAAGCCCTCCGACCTCGTGCAGCCCCTCTGGGAGGCAAAACTTGAAGCCCGGGCCTCACTTCGGTTGCACGAACGTTCATTGTCGATTATTATTCGACGTTTCTGCCGTGTGGGCATCGAAATTCCAAGCTCATCAGCTTGTGGAGACTATTAAATGAAGGTTAGAGCTTCAATTAAGAAAATGTGCCGCAACTGCAAGATCATCAAGCGCAAGGGCGTTGTTCGAGTGATCTGCACTGACCCGCGTCACAAGCAGCGTCAAGGCTAAAGAGGTAACACAATGGCTCGTATCGCCGGTATCAATATTCCGCCGCAGCAGCACGCTGAGATCGGTCTGACCGCCATCTATGGCATCGGCCGTCCCCGCGCCCGCCTGATCCTGAACACCTGCGGCATCCCCTGCACGAAGAAGGTCCAGGACCTCACCGACGCCGAACTCGAACGCATCCGCGATGCCGTCTCGAAGTTCACCGTCGAAGGCGACCTCCGTCGTGAAATTCAGCTTTCGATCAAGCGCCTCATCGACCTCGGCACCTATCGCGGCATGCGTCATCGCCGCGGCCTCCCGGTCCGTGGTCAGCGTACCCGCACCAACGCCCGCACCCGCAAGGGCCCGCGCAAGGTTGGCGTCACGCTTAAGAAGTAATTAAAGGTAAGTTATGGCTGGCAACAACACCAAGTCCTCCGCCAACGCCCGCGCCCGCAAGAAGGTCCGCAAGGTCGTTACGGAAGGCATCGCTCATATTCACGCCTCGTTCAACAACACGATCGTGACGATCACCGACCGTCAGGGCAACGCCATCGCTGCCTCGTCGTCGGGTGCGCAGGGCTTCAAGGGCTCGCGCAAGTCCACGCCGTTCGCCGCCCAGGTGGCCGCGGACCACGCCGGCAAGATCGCTCTCGAGCACGGCCTGAAGAACATCGAAGTCCGCATCTGGGGCCCTGGTCCCGGCCGCGAGTCTTCCGTGCGTGCGCTCAATGCGCTCGGCATCCGCGTCACCTCCATCCAGGACGTGACCCCGATCCCGCACAACGGCGTTCGTCCCTCCAAGCGTCGCCGCGTCTAACACTCCAGAATTTTCCATTCTGTTGAATCCCGCGTCCGGATCCGCATGCTGAGGCGGAACGGACTGAATGTAGGGAGTCCTACAGGATAAGAGAGGCATTTTTAAATGGCACGATATCTCGGTCCCAAGCTCAAGCTTTCGCGTCGCGAAGGCATTGACCTGAATCTGAAGAGCGCCCGTCGTTCGTTTGAGTCCAAAGTCAAGGACGTCGGCTCCAAGCCGGGCCAGCACGGCAAGATTTCCGGAGCCCGCATGTCCGACTATGGCAACCAGATGCGTGAAACGCAGAAGGCCAAGCGCATGTACGGCGTTCTCGAGCGGCAGTTCCGCCGCTACTTCGCTGAGGCTGCCCGCCTGCGCGGCAACACCGGCGAAAAGCTCCTTCAGCTCCTTGAGAGCCGCCTTGACAACGTCGTCTACCGCATGGGCTTCGGCTCGACGCGCGCGGAAGCCCGCCAGCTCGTCAGCCACGGCGCCATCGTGGTGAACGGCCGCAAGGTGAACATCCCCTCCTACTCCGTCCGCGCCGGCGACGTCGTCTCCGTCCGCGAGAAGGCTCAGAAGCAGGTCCGCATCGCCGAGGCTCTCGACCTCGCGCAGCAGAACGGCTTCCCGGCCTGGGTTGAAGTGGATGCCAAGAAGTTCACCGGCACCTTCAAGAACCTTCCGGCCCGCGACGAAGTCGCTCCGGAAATCAACGAAGCGCTCATCATCGAACGCTACTCCCGCTGATCTGGGAGGATCCCCTGGGCGCCGGCTCACCCCGGCGCTCTCCGGGTCGAAAGATCGATGCACACACGGCGAAAACGCAGCCCCTCTTTTGTCGGGCTGCGTTTTCTTCTTCACCGGCCGCTCACCGTCCGGCGGAGATTCATCGGCAAGCCGGCGTCCCTTCAAGAGCGACGCCGGTTTGCCGATGCATCTAAAATGCATCTGTTTAGGGTCTGGCCGCCGCAGTCGCGCCTTCCTTGCGTCCGCGGCCATGATCTTCCTTTCAGCCTTATCGGTGTAACGAGCCGAGGGTATTGAACCAGAAGGAACACTGAAGAGATGGCGAACACTGCTCTCCTCAAGCCCACCAGCGTCGACGTCGACGTTGATCCGCAGAACCCCAACAAGGCCGTCATCACGCTCGAACCGTTCGAGCGCGGGTACGGTCACACGCTCGGCAACGCCCTGCGCCGCATCCTGCTCTCCTCCATGGTCGGCTTTGCCCCCACGGAAGCGCAGATCACCGGCATCGTGCACGAGTACTCCCAGATCGACGGCGTCCTCGAGGACGTGGTCGACATCCTGCTCAACCTCAAGGGCGTGGTCTTCAAGCTCGAGAAGCGCGATGAAGTCACGGTGATGCTGCGCAAGGACGGTGAAGGCACGGTCACGGCCGCCGACTTCGATCTTCCGCACGACGTCACGGTCCTCAACCCCGAGCACGTGATCGCCCACCTCTCCGGCGGCCGCCTCGAGATGCAGGTGAAGATTGAGAAGGGCCGAGGCTATCAGCCCGGCGACGTCCGCGGCTTCCGCGACGACTACTCGAAGAGCTCCATCGGCCGCATCATCATGGATGCGTCCTTCTCGCCGATCCGCCGCGTCGCCTACCAGGTGATGGCCGCCCGCGTCGCTCAGCGCACCGACCTCGACAAGCTCGAGATCACGATTGAGACGAACGGCGCCATCGGCCCCGAAGAGGCCCTGCGCGAGTCCGTGCGCATCCTCCAGGACCAGCTCGCCGTCTTCGGTTCGATCCATCCGGAACAGGGCCTCGAAGGCCAGAAGGCCGACACCGCCGCGAACAATCCGCCGCCGCTCGACCCGATCCTGCTGCGCCCGGTCGACGACCTCGAACTCACGGTCCGTTCGGCCAACTGCCTCAAGGCCGAGAGCATCTACTTCATCGGCGACCTCATCCAGCGCACCGAGAACGAGCTCCTCAAGACTCCGAACCTCGGCCGCAAGTCGCTCAACGAGATCAAGGAAACGCTCGCCGCCCACGGCCTCACGCTCGGCTCCAAGCTCGAGAACTGGCCGCCCGCCGGCAACAACGGCATGAACGGTCTCGAGCGCTGAGTCTTTTTCAGCTCTCAGACTTGAAGACGAAGGGCGCGGTCCGCTAAAATCGCGCCTTTCGTTTGTACCGCGTCCCCACCCGACCGCTTCACTTCCGAAGTGAGGATAGAAGATGACGGGGAGGGCGCTCCCAAGCCGGCGCATCCG
>NZ_DAVZJY010000034.1:0-14506 GCF_052272535.1 Sutterella sp.
CGTCCTCCGCACGAGCGGGCGCGGCCCTTCTGCGCACCCCGTCTGATATCATGTCCCTTTCGCCGTCCCGAACCCCGAAATTAACTTCGCCGGGCGGACGGTGCTCAGACCGGCGGACGAGAGAGAAGGAATACAAGGATGGCGACGAGGCGGCAGTACGGAACGACCTGGTGGGGCGCGGCGTGGCTCAACGCAATCGAACGCGTGGACGAGGCAAACCGCCTGCCGCGCGGCAAGACCTATGCGAACACCGGCCGCGTCGAGTCGCTCGAGCTCACCGCAAAGCCCGAAATCGTCGCGTTGGTCGCGGGCTCGGCCTATTCGCCCTATGAGATCACGATCGGCATGAAGCCCCGTCTCGGCGCGCGACGCCGGGCGCCTCGCGGACGCCGTCGCCGCCGACCCCGACCTGGTGGCGGAGCTCCTCGACGGGTCGCTCCCGAGCGGCATCGCCGACATCTGCGAAGACCTCGGGATCGAGCTCTTCCCGAAGACGTGGCGCTCGATGCGCATCCGCTGCACGTGCCCGGACTCGGCGCGGGTCTGCAAGCACGTCGCGGCGGTCTTCTACATCATGGCCGACCGCATCGACATGGATCCCTTCTTCATCTTCCGCTTCCGTGGCATCGACCTGAAGCGGGAGCTCAAGGAACGCGGGATCGACCTCAACGCCGCCGTCACCGTGAAGCCCCTCGCGCCCGCGGCGCTCCTCGCCCGCGCGGCCGCCGACCTCAAGGTCCCCCAGCCGGACGCCCAACCCGCCGCCGACTCTGCGCAGACCATCGAAGCCGCGGCGCTCGCGGTCCTGAGAACCCTCCCCTACGCGACGCTCCCCGACCTGTCCGAAGTCCTCACGTCGCTCTACCCGCAGAAAATCCCGCTCACCTCGAACCCCGACTGCGCCGCGTACGTGAAGAAAATCCTCGCCCGCGCGGCGAAATTCACGAGCCGCACGGTGCGCGGCGCAGCGGCCGACCGCGTGAAGCGCGAGGAAGCGGACGAAAATCCGGCTTCCGCCGCTGCGGCCGCGCAGTGGTTCACGACGGCGACGCTCGGCGCCGATGCGCCCGAGGCGCTGCGCACGGCGGCGGGCGAACTTCTCCTCACGCTCGGCGCGACGAAGGGCGGCGACCCGGTCTTCGCCCTGACGGCGGGCGCGAAGATGCCGAAGAAGCCCGCGTCGCCCGAACTCGAGACGGTACCGGTGAGTCTCGCCGCCCTCACGCGGCGCGAGGCCGAGGTGCTCCGCCCCGAAATGGAGTGCTGGCGCGAGGCGGCCTGGGCCGCGGCGGCCCTGATCGAACGCGGCGCCGTCGTGCCGGCGGTGGTCGAGCCGTCCGGCGTGAAGAACCCCTGCCCGCGCATCTGGTGGCTCCCGGCGCTGCGCGACCCCGCTGTGAAGACGCTCCTCACGGGACTCGCCCGCGGCATCGCTCCGTGGGCGCAGCAGCTGACCGGCAAGTCGGCCCTCGCCCTCACGGAGAGCGACCCCGCCCGCACGGCGCTCCTCGCCGTCTCAACGCTCACCACCGGCCTCATTCGCGCCGCAATTCTCGACTGGTCGTCCCGCCCCGATCCGGCGGACGTCTTTGAAGCGGGGGCGTGCGCGTACGACGTCTCGCAGTTGGACGGCCACATCGACCCGCGGGCGGGCGAATCCCTGGCGCGCGCCCTGAAGCCCTTTGCGTTGGGCGACGCCTACCCCTGGCGGCCGGTCCTCACGGTGCGCACCTCACCCAAGGACGAGGTGCGGCTCAACTTCGGCATTCTCGGCCGGGACGCGGACGTCGAGAAGGCGGCCGCGGCGGAGCTCGCCGCCCCGGAGGACGAGGATTCGATCCCGATGCCGCCCGCCCCGGCGCTCGGCGTCGCAGACCCCTCGGCCGTCCCCACGGACCGCCCGGTGCTCCTGAAGCGCCTCCTGAAGGAGAAGCGCTTCGCACCGCACCGCTTCGCCGCGCTCTCGGTCCTCAAAACGCTCTCCCAGGGCGCGCCGGTGCTCGAAGGCATCCGCACGAGCCGCGGCAAGCCCGCCGTGCTCCCGATGCCGGAATTGAAGGACTTCCTCTTTGAAACCGCTCCGCACCTCGCGATGCTGGGCGTCACCCTGATGCTCCCGCAGTCGCTGCGCCGCATCCTCAAGCCCCGGCTGCAGGCCAGCGCGGGGAGCGGCGCGGGCTTTGCCAAGAGTCTCCTCACGAAGAACGCCATTGCGGACTTCGACTGGGAGGCGGCGGTCGGCGGCCGCGCGCTCTCCTGGAACGAACTCCTCGACCTCGCGAAGCACCCCGGCGAGGTGGTGCGCTTCGGCGACGACTTCGTCTACGTCGATCCCGCCGAGATCGCGCGCATTCAAAGGACCCTGGAGAGCCCGCCCGCGATGACGCCGCTCGAAAAGATGCGCGCCGTGCTGATGGGCGAGGCGGACGGCACCCCGGTCGCCGTCTCCGACGAACTCAAGGCCGGACTCGAGCGCATCACCGAGGTGAAGGACGTTGCGCCCCCGGCAGGGCTCAACGCGGTGCTGCGCCCCTATCAGGAGCGCGGGTTCTCGTGGCTCATGAAGAACATCTCGCTCGGACTCGGGGCCCTCATCGCCGACGACATGGGGCTGGGCAAGACGCTCCAGGTGATCGCCGCCGTGCTCGAACTCAAGAACCGGGGCGAACTCGCCGCGAAGAAGGTCCTCGTGGTGCTCCCCACCACCCTCATCGCCAACTGGACGCGCGAGCTCGCGAAGTTCGCGCCCGCCCTCACCGTTGGCGTGCACCACGGCGCGGACCGGCGGCTTCCTGCCCCGAAGGAACTCCCCGACGTGACGCTCACGAGCTACGGGACCCTGAAGCGCGACTACGAGGCGCTCTCGGCCCTTGCCTGGCGGCTTCTCGTGATCGACGAGGCGCAGGCCGTGAAGAACCCCAATACGCTGCAGACCGCGTCGGTGAAGGGGCTCGGCGCCGATCAGGTGATCGCGATGACGGGCACTCCCGTGGAGAACCGCCTGATGGAGTACTGGTCGATCCTCTCGATCGTGCAGCCGCGGCTCCTCGGCACCCAGAAGAACTTCGCCGACACCTTCGCGCGGCCCATTGAGGCCGACCACGACGAACGCGCGGCCGAAGCGTTCCGCCGGCTCACCGCCCCCTTCATGCTCCGGCGCGTCAAGACCGACCGCTCGATCATCTCCGACCTCCCGGAGAAGAACACCATCGACCGCTTCACGCCGATGCGGCTCGAGCAGACGTCGCTCTACGCGCGTACGCTCACCGACCTCCTCGAGAAGTTGGAGGGCGTCGAGAAGTCGCCCGAGGCGGGCTCGGCGGAGGCGCGCGCCGCCCGCCGCGGGCTCGTGCTCAAGATGATCACGAGCCTGAAGCAGATCTGCAACTCCCCCTCGCAGTTCGAGAAGACGGAGACGGCGCTCCCCGACTCCGGCAAGGGCGACGCCTTCCTCGAAATCATCGACCAGTGCCTCACGGACGGCCGCAAGGTCCTGGTCTTCACGCAGTACCGCGAGATGGGCGAGCGGCTCGCCGCCTGGCTTCAGAACGCCAAGGGCGTGGCGGCGGAGTTCCTCCACGGCGGCGTACCGGTGAAGAAGCGCGCCGAGATGGTGGACCGCTTCCAGACCGAGCGAGACGCGCGCGTACTGATCCTCTCCCTGAAGGCGGGCGGCACGGGCCTCAACCTGACTGCGGCTTCAGCCGTGATCCACTACGACCTCTGGTGGAACCCGGCCGTCGAAGCGCAGGCGACCGACCGCGCATTCCGCATCGGGCAGCGCCGAGACGTTCTCGTCTACCGCCTCGTCACCGCCGGGACGTTTGAGGAGAAGATCAACGAAATGCTCGGACAGAAGCGCGCGCTCGCCGACCTCACGGTGGCCTCGGGCGAATCGTGGATCGGCGACCTCCCGTCGGCGGAGCTGAGAAAGATCTTCGCGCTCGACGCCTGAGGGCCCTTCTTCACCCTCCACCAGCAAAAAACCTCTGTAGCTTCGGGAGCCGCAGAGGTTTTCCTTTTTCTCCGTCGGCCGGAACGGCACGTCCCGGACTGGAGCGGTCAATCGTCTTCGTCCGGATCGTCCTGCGAGGGCAGCACCTCGGAGACGAGGCGGATCTGCAGCCGGTCGGCGCCGGCCTGCGCAACGGCGTCCGAGAAGACCCCTTCAAACGCACGGCGGTCGGCGAGCGAAAGGGCGGCGTCCTCCCAACCGACGAGGTCGATGGTTTCCGGCCCCTCGAGGTCAGTCAAGGCGTCGTAGAGCGCGTCGAGGTTGCGCCCGAACCAGTCGGGGAGCTTCAGCGCCGCAGCAAAGGCCTCGAAGAGCTGAGGCTTCGTGAGTCCCGTGCATTCGACTTCAACGGGAGGCGTGCTGAGGAGTCGCGTCATGATGGATTTCCTTCTTCAAATGCTTGCGTGTCCGCTTCTTCCCGGCCGGGCTATTCCTTGATCCGCCGGAAGGTTTTGTAGTGATCGGCCGTGTACCAATATTCGCCCGAGGTAGCGGGGTCGCCCGCCTCGCCCTTGCCCGCAACGATGCGCTTCGGGCCGCGGTTTCTCAGGCCCGGCGTGGGCACCGTGTATTCGGTGTAGTAGCCGCGCCTCTGTTTGGGGAGCTGCCGCTCGTAGTTCCCAAAGACCGAGCCGTCCTTGGCGTACGGGAAGGGACCGCCTTGGTGAATGAGGGCGAGGGTTTCGCGCGCTTCGGGCGGAAGATCCCGGACGGCGACGACGTCGCCCCCGAGAAACCCAGGAAGCTGAAGAGCCGCGGCCGGAGAGGCCCCGAGGAGCCCCGCGGAGGCGAGTGCGAGAAGACCCGCGGCGGCAGCGGCGGCGACGCGGTTGGTGAGGCGTCCCTTGAGGGAGCACAGGCCGCCGGCGAGGCGGCTCAAAAATGCGTTCATGAGCTTGTTGAGATGCGTTTCAGGCCCGGTCGTTCGGCCGGAGGAAAGAGGAAATCCTACGCGGACTCCATGACGTTTCGATGGCGCTCTTCATCTTCAATCGCAACCACTTGTATTAACGAACGAGCTTCCATCGAACGGTAAAGCGCCGCCCTCAGCATTGATCAGCGACATGCTTATGCTCAATCCAGCATATGTTTGTTTGTTCATAGGTCATCATACTTAGGACACCGGGCGTAGAGCACAAACGCCGACGCCCATAAAAACATCAGGAGATCCCAATGACCCAACACATGATGCTCGACCGTCGCTCCCTTTTCCGCAGTGGTGCTGCCCTCGGCACGGCCACCCTGCTCGGCTCGGTGCCGGCCTTCGCCGCTGAGGAAACGAAGCCCGCGCTGCGTCCGCTCTCGGGCAAGATGACCTATGAAGAAGTCCGCAATCAGGCCCGTCGCCTGATGGCGCCGCGTTGCCTCGTTTGCCCGGAATGCAACGGCCGCGGCCCCTGCATCGGGCAGGTTCCCGGTTTCGGCGGCATGGGCGCCAACCGCAGCTTCCAGGCCAACTATGATTCCCTCGCCGCAGTTGAACTCAATGCCCGCGCCGTGCACGACGTGAAGAAGCCCGACATGACCTTCAACTTCTTCGGTGAAAAACTTTCGATGCCGTGCCTAGCGGCGCCTACGGGCGGCACCACCTACAACATGGGCGGTCGCCTCACCGAAGAGGAGTTCGTCACGGCTATCTGTGAAGGTTGCAACCGCGCGGGCACGCTCGGCGCGGTGGCGGACGGCATCGGCGACCCGATCGACGTCTTCGAAAAGCGCCTGCAGACGCTGAAGTCAAAGGGCCTGAAGGCGATCGTCGGCCTCAAACCCCGGCTGCAGGAAGAAATCATTCTGCGCATGAAGAAGGCAGTCGAAGGCGGCGCCGTCGCGCTCACGATTGATCTCGACAGTGCGGGTCGCGCCGCCCGCGCCACCCCCGGTCAGACCGTAGAGCCGAAGACCTTCGAGCAGCTCTGCGAGCTCGTCAAGGCTTCGCCGCTTCCGCTCTTCTTCAAAGGCATCATGACCGTTGATGAAGCCCGCCTCTGCGTAAAGTCGGGAGCGGCCGGGATCGTGGTGTCCAACCACGGCGGCCGCACGCTCGCCGATTCCGCCGGCACCGCCGAAGTACTCCCTGAGATCGCGGATGCCGTCAACGGCAAGTGCATGATCCTCGTGGACGGCTGCGTCGCTCGCGGCACCGACCTTGAGAAGTACCTTGCGCTCGGCGCCGACGCCTGCCTTGCCGGCCGTCACTTCGTGCGCGCCGCACACGGCGGCCTCGCCGACGGCGTGGCGCTCTTCGCCAACAAGTTGAAGAGCGAACTTCAGGTCGCCATGACGCTCACTGGCGCGAAGAACCTCGCCGCGATCGACCGCCGCATGATCCGCATCCCGACGCGCTGCCGGGTTTGACCGCAGGCGTTCTGGCAGGTCCCGATCCGCCGTCGTTTCGGCTCCGCTGGAGGACAAGGCTTCCCGTATGATTCCCTGCAACGGGAAGCCTTCTTCTCCAACCCATGCAGTCCATCGAATTTCTATACCGTATCGTCGACTCCGCTGATGCCCGATCCGGCATGCACAATGCCCTAATTGAGCAGCTTGCAGTCATCGAAAGCGAACGCTCTCTGGTCAAAGCCGCCAAACGCCTCGGCGTTTCATACCGCCACCTCTGGGGATGCATCGAAGACTGGGAGGCGCGCTTCGGCCAGAAACTCGTACTGCGGGAACAGGGCCGACCGGCGACCCTCACGCCGCTCGGATCCAAGCTACTATGGATGGAACGAAGCATCCTTGCGCGTCACAGCGTCGAAATTGAAAAGCTCCGGTCAGAGCTGAGTGCAGCCTTCGCGGCCGCCTGTGATCCCAACGCCGAAATCATTTCACTCGCCGGGTGTTTTGATCCCTGGCTCGCCCGGCTTCCGCAGGCGATCTTCCCCTCCGGCGTCATTCTCGACCTGCGCTTCAGCACCAGCCTCGAGGGACTCAAGTCGCTCGAGCACGGTGAGGTTGATCTTGCCGCCTTCAACTTTCCCAAGGGATCTACGGCTGAGAGTTCGGCTGCCCGGGCCTTCGCCCCGCATCTCCATGCGTCGAACCTCATCGCCGTGCGCTTCTCCTCCCGCACGCAGGGGCTGGCTCTTGCTGCAGGCAACCCCCACGACGTGCAACGCTTGTCAGACGTAGTGACGAAGCGCCTGCGTTTTGCCGGCCGAAAAGCCGGAACAGGGACGCGGCTCCTTGAGGCCGATCTTCTTGCCCGCGAAGGGCTCGCCGCCGATGCGCTCGACTCCCTCACTCAAATCGAGGAAAGCCACCGCATGGTCGCAATGGCAGTGGCGGCGGGCCGGGCCGACGCAGGTCTCTGCGTGGAGACGGCGGCGAAGCAGTGCGGCGACGCTTATGTACCGCTCGCGCAGGAAGACTATCTTCTCGTCCGGCGCGCCGATGCGGCGTCCCCCGCCCTCGAACGGCTCCTCGCCGTTCTTGCTTCGAGCGACTGGCGGAAAAGTGCGCAGGCGTTCCCGGGCGTGGACGGCGCCCGTTGCGGCGAAGCCTTTAATCTGGCTTCACTCGGTTGGTGGTGAAGCTGCCTCAGGCAGTTCTCTTTCGAAAAAACGAAGCTCCGGCAGGGCCCGTGAGGACCCGTCGGAGCTTCCTTCCCCCAGCCTTCAGCGCGCTTTTCAGCCGATGCCGAAGACGATCTCAGCGATCTGAACCGCGTTCGTCGCGGCGCCCTTGCGAACCTGGTCGCCGCAGCAGAAGAGCGTGAGCGAGCGGTTGTAGGACTCCTTCGGCGCGGAGAGGTCGCGGCGGATGCGGCCGACGTAGACGAGATCCTGGTCGCTCGTGTCGAGCGGCATCGGGTACTTCTTCTCGGCCGGATCGTCGTAGAGCTTCACACCGGGAGCGTCCTTGAGAAGCTCGCGGGCCTCTTCGGGCGAGATCTCCTTCTCGAACTCCATCGTGAGGGCTTCGGAGTGCGAGCGGATGATCGGCACGCGCACGCAGGTGCAGGAGACGAGGAAGTCGGGCTCATGGAGCATCTTGCGCCCTTCGTTCTGCATCTTCATCTCCTCGGAGGTGTAGCCGAGGTCGTTGAAGCCGCCGATCTGCGGGATGAGGTTGTAGGCGATCGGGTACGGGAAGACGCCGAGCGGCGGCTGCTCGCCCTCGGGTGCGTGGATTTCGGCGAGCAGATCGTCGATGCCCTGGCGGCCGGCGCCCGAAACCGCCTGGTAGGTCGAGGCGATCATGCGGCGCAGACGGGCCTTGCGGTGCAGGGCCGCCACCGCCGTGAGGGCGATGATGGTCGCGCAGTTCGGATTGGCGATCAAGCCCTTGTGCCACTTGACGTCTTCGGGGTTCACCTCGGGGATGACGAGGGGCACTTCCGGATCGAGGCGGAAGGCGCTCGAGTTGTCCACGACGACGATGCCCATCTTGGCCGCGTCGGGGAGGAACTTCTTTGCGACGTCGTTGTCCGCGGCGCCGAGGAGGAGATCGAGCCCCTTGAAGGCCTCAAGGGAGGCTTCCTGAACCTTGAGCTTCTCGCCCTTGAATTCGATCTCGGTGCCGGCGCTGCGGGCCGAGCCGAAGAGGCGGAGCTCCGAGAGGGGGAAGTTGCGCTCCGCAAGCACGATGCGCATCTGTTCGCCGACGGCGCCCGTGGCGCCCAATATGCCGACCTTCAACTGCTTCATAGATAATCGGCGCGGAAGCCTCTCTCTTCAGACAGGGGAGGAAGCGCCGTCCTCGTTTCTAAGTTCGGTTAAAAATGTACTTCTCTTTTTGAGAAGCGGTTAGCGGATACCCTCAGGTTCCACTTCACACGGCCCGAAGGCCGGTTGACATCCTTCGCCAATGTTAGAAGGGTTTTTTTGCCTGCAACACCGCTCCTACCTCTCGGAGCTTTTATCACAGGCCGCAGTGCGTGGAACTAGGATGTACATTCCACGGTGCCTATACATTCCCAACCAACGCAGCGCCTCTCGAAAGAGGGGCGCTGAGGCTAGTCAATAAAGGCTCTTTCAAGCCCCTGCCTTTAGGCAGGGGGTATTGACGATGATTTGCCTCTTTCGAACGGGAAGATGGAATGGAACGTCAGCGGGCGAAGCTCTGGTAGAGCGCGCACACGGCCTTGTCGAAGTCCTGGTTGGCGACGCCGACGATGATGTCGATTTCGCTCGAGCCCTGGGAGATCATACGGATGTTCACGCCGGCGTTGCCGAGCGCGGTGAAGAGCTTGCCCGACGAGCCCGGGCGCGCGTTCATGTTGCGCCCGACGATCGCGATCAGGGCCATCGGCTCGGTGACGCGGATTGAGTCCGGCTTGATCTTCTCCTTGATGTCGGCGAGGATCTCGTAGAGGTTGTGCTCGACGTCCTTCTTCGAGAGGACGATGTTGAAGCTGTCGATGCCCGAGGGCAGATGCTCGATCGAGACGCCGTACTTCTCGAGCACGTCGAGCGCGCCCGAGACGATGCCGACCATGTTCGACATGTTGCGCTTGCAGATTTCGATCGAGAGGAAGCTCTTCTTGCCGGCGATGCCGGTGACGAGCGGACCGTTTTCCTCGTCCTCGATCTTGTCGAGCACGAGCGTGCCCGGATCCTGCGGACGGTTCGTGTTGAGAACGTGGATCGGAATGTTGTACTGGCGGATCGGGAAGATCGCGTCCTCATGGAGGACCGAGGCGCCCATGTAGGAGAGCTCGCGCAGCTCCGCGTACGTGATGCGCTCGATGTTGCGCGGGTCCTTCACGATGCGCGGGTCGGCCATCAGGAAGCCCGAAACGTCCGTCCAGTTCTCGTAGAGGTCCGCGTGCAGGCAGCGCGCGAGGATCGAGCCGGAGATGTCCGAGCCGCCGCGGGTCATCACCTTGACCGCGCCGTCGGGGGTGCGGCCGTAGAAGCCCGGCATCACGAAGCGGTCGTTCGACTGCAGGACCTTCTTGAGGTTTTCGGTGGTCTTG
Source organism: Sutterella sp. (assembly GCF_052272535.1). Classification (NCBI taxonomy): domain Bacteria; kingdom Pseudomonadati; phylum Pseudomonadota; class Betaproteobacteria; order Burkholderiales; family Sutterellaceae; genus Sutterella; species Sutterella sp. The sequence goes on from NZ_DAVZJY010000034.1 coordinate 9,930, forward strand.
TCGAAGTTGAACGTGCCGTCGAACTCCATCGCCACGACGTCGGCGGCGTCCACGAAGGGGAAGCCGAGGAAGTCGGCCATGAGGCGCGAGGTGAAGTATTCGCCGCGCGAGACGAGCTCGTCGACGGAGAGCTCGGGAACGCGCTCGCAGAAGAGGTCGAGCTCCTCTTCGATCGCGGTGTTGAGACCGAGCTCGTTCTTGATCTCAAGGAAGCGTCCGCGGATGATCTCGAAGATCGGGCGATAGTCCACGTGATAGTCCACGTGCGCGCGGCAGAGGTAGAGCAGGTCCGTGATCTTGTTGTCCTTCGGATTCTTGCGGCCGGCGGCCGAAATCACCACGAAGCGACGGGAGGGATCGGCCTCTATGATGGCCTTCACCTTGCGGAACTGTTCGGCGCTCGCGCAGCTGCTGCCGCCGAATTTCGTAATCTTGAGCATGGGAATCTCTTGTGGATTTAAGGGGTGGAATTCAGTCTTCGGGCCGGAACGCCATGAACGCGCCCTTCTCCCGGGCAATGGCGGCCAATTCTTCGAGGGTCCGGTCGGGCAGGATCCCGTCGGGGAAGAACCCCGTGCCGCGCAGCAGCCCCGCGTCGTAGGCGAGCGGTGCGGACTCGAGAACCGGCTCGACCCGGCGTGTTCGGATGCTTGTGAGGTCCTGGAGAACGGCGTCGGCGGTGGGCCTGCCGCCCGCGCCCTGGCCGTAGAACTTGAGCGTGCCCACGACGTCGCCCGTCAAGGTCGCGCAGTTGAAGTTCTCCTGCACGTTCGCCTCAAGGGCGGTGCGCGGCAGCACGACGGGAACGACGCCGAGGGCGAAGCGGCCGTGGCTGCGGCGAAAGAGCATCATGTGGCGGACGGTTTTGCCCGCGCGGTGAAGGTCGTCGAGGACGGCCTTCGAAAGCTTTTCAATCCCGAGCACGGGGAAGTGGGCGCAGACGGGAGCGCCGGCCGCGACCGAAGCCGAAATCAGCGCCTTGTTCGCGACGTCGAAGCCTCCGATGTCGGCGGTCGGGTCTGCTTCGGCGTAGCCCTTGGCCTGCGCCTCCTTGAGCGCATCGTCAAACTCCATCCCGAAGCGCTCCATGCGGTCGATGATGTAGTTGCCCGTGCCGTTCAAAATCCCCTGCATCGCGTCGATGCGGTCGATGCGCGAGGCCTTCTTGATGTTTTCAATCCAGGGAATGCCGCCGCCGCAGGAGGCTTCGAAAAGGAGCGGAAGGTTGAGGGCGCGCGCCGTTCCTGCGAGCTCCTCGTAGTGGGCGGCCAAGGCCGCCTTGTTGGCGGTGACGACGCCCTTTCCGGCGCGCAGGGCCGCGAGCATGTAGGCGTGCGAAGGCTCGATCCCGGAGAGGACGTCCACGACGACGTCCACCTGCGGGTCGTTCACGATGTCTTCGAAGCGCTCGGTCATGAGCGGACCGCCCGCCTTGCCCGGACGGCGCAGGATGTGGAGGAGCTCGATGCCGCAGTTGCGTTCGGCGAGCAGTTCAGCGACGCTGCGCCCGACCGTACCGAAGCCCAACAGACCGATTTTCAGCATGCGTCATCTCCCTCGTCGCGGTGCGCCTCGCGGGGGACGCCTTCGCGTCCGGCCCGCCGCCGGCGGTGTTCCAGTGAAGTCCCCTCCGCATCTTCGAGGGGTGGCTCTTCACCTATCCTACCCGACATGCAAAGGGGGAATTCCCCTATTGTCTTTGGGACAAAGTCGTAGTTGAACTGAGTCAACGAGAATTGAGGAAAAGTAATGGCGCCGCGGCGGCCGCGGCTTTCAGCCAAAGCGCCGGGCCCGCCCGCATAATCGGACGAGGTCCGGGGGAGCGCTGGCCGGACGCCGCGCGCCCGATGGTCGTTCTGCCGGACGTATAGTAGGAGTACATTGAAGCCAACCCGCCGCGCCCCGGAGCCGCATCGCAGCCCCCATACAGAGCGCGGCACAACGAAGGACCTCGCCCACTTCATGCTCTACCACAGCACCCGCAATCCCCAGGAAGTCCTCACGAGCCGCGAAGCGGTCCTCAAGGGGCTCGCCCAAGACGGCGGCCTCTTCGTCACCGACCTGCTCGGCGAGCGCCGCATCGACCCGGCCTCGCTAACCGGTCCCTACGCCGACACCGCCAAGCGCGTCTTCTCGGCGCTCCTCGACGACTACACGCCCGAGGAGATCGATCAATCCATCGCCGCGGCCTACGGCTCCACCTTCAAGTGCCCGCTCCCGGGCGACGTGACCCCGGTGACGAAGTTGGGGCGCATGCACCTCCTCGAGCTCTACCACGGCCCCACGGCCGCCTTCAAGGACGTCGCGCTCTGCATGCTCCCGCAGCTCATGAGTCGCGCGCTCGCCGGAACCGGCCGGCGCCTGATGATCGTCACGGCCACTTCGGGCGACACGGGCAAGGCCGCGCTCGCGGGCTTTGAGGACGTCCCGGGCATCGGCATCACGGTCTTCTACCCCGAGGGCGGCGTTTCCGCCGTGCAGCACCTGCAGATGGCGACCCAGGAGGGGTCGAACGTCGCGGTCTGCGCCGTCAAGGGGAACTTCGACGACGCGCAGACGGCGGTGAAGAACCTCTTCTCCTCGCCCATTACGAAGGAGCTCGCTCAAATCGGCGTCTCGCTCTCGAGCGCCAACTCGATCAACATCGGCCGCCTCGTGCCGCAGATCGTCTACTACTTCGACGCCTACCGGCAGCTGCTCGCGCGCGGCGTCGTGCATGCGGGCGACCCGGTGGACTTCACGGTGCCGACGGGCAACTTCGGCGACGTTTTGGCCGGCTGGTGCGCCAAGCGCATGGGCCTCCCGGTGCGGCGCCTCGTCGTCGCCTCGAACGCCAACAACGTCCTCACGGACTTCCTCCTCACGGGCGTCTACGACCGCCGCCGGCCGCTCCACAAGACGATTTCGCCCTCGATGGACATCCTCGTCTCGAGCAACCTGGAGCGCGCGCTCTACTGGATCGACGACATGAGCGCGGAGCGTACCCGCGAGCGCATGGAGTCCCTGAAGACCAAGGGCTTCTATCAGGTCGACGCCGAGCTTCTCGCGAAGCTCCAGGCGACCTTCGGCTGCGGCTTCGCCGACGACGCGGCCACCATGGACTCGATCCGCGCGGCCTGGGAGGAGGACGGTCGCCTCATTGACCCGCACACCGCCGTCGCCCGCCGCGTGGCGCTCGAGAACGCCTCGCCCGAGGTGCCGATGGTGGTGCTCTCGACGGCTTCGCCCTACAAGTTTTGCCGCGACGTCTACACGGCGCTCTACGGCGACCTCAAGACCAAGGCCGCTGCGCCCGAAGCCGCCGCCTTCGAGTACATGGACGCCCTCGCCGACGCGACCGGGGTCGAGCCGCCCGCCTCGCTCTCCAACCTGCGCACGAAGCCCGTGCTCTGGAAGGACGTCGAGGCGATCGCCGACCTGCCCCAATACGTCCTCAGGCAGGCCCGCACGAAGCTCGCCTGAGCTTCACCAAAGGGCGTCTCCCTGCGGCCTGCGCCGTGAGCAGCGCGTCCCGCAGGGGCACTCCGCGGGATGAGCGCGTCCGAAGGAGAATGCGCGCCATCCCGCAGCGCAGCCGTTTCTTTTTAGAGAGAGATCCAACACATGTTCGTCACCGTCAGCGCCCCCGCGTCCACTTCGAATCTCGGCCCGGGCTTCGACTGCCTCGGCCTTGCGCTTTCGCTGCGCTCGGTCTTCACGTTCGAGCCTTCGGACGAATTGATCGTCGAAGGGTGCCCCGAGGCCTACCGCAACGCCGACAACCTCGTGCTCCAGGGCTTCCGCACGCTCTGCCGCCAGGCCGGAGCCGAGGCCCCGACCGTGCGCCTCACCATCAACGCGGGCGTGCCCGTCGCGCGCGGGCTTGGGAGTTCCTCGACCTGCATCGCCGCGGGCGCGGCCGCCGCGAACGCCTTCCTCGGGAACCCCTTCACAAAGGACGACCTCTTCCAGATCTGCGCGCGCTTTGAGGGCCACCCCGACAACGCCGCGCCCTGCGTGCTCGGAGGTCTCACCGCCTCCTTCGCCGCGGACGAGCGGTTCCATGCGCTCGCGCTCCCGATTTCGCCCGACTGGCGCTTTGCGGCCGTGATCCCCGACTACGAGGTGAAGACGGCCGACGCCAGAAAGGCGATGCCGAAGGAAATCTCCGTGAAGGACAGCGTCTTCACGACCTCGCACGCGATCGCGATGATCAACGCACTCGCCTCGGGCGACGAGGATCTTCTCGCCGAAGCCTGCCGGGACCGGCTCCACGAGCCCTGCCGCAGGAAGCTCATTGCGGACTACGAGACGCTGCGCGCGCTCGCCTTCGAGTCGGGCGCCTCCGCCTTCTTCATCAGCGGCTCCGGGTCCACCCTGATCGCGATGACGAAGAGCGACGAAACCGCGCTGCGCTTCACCGCCGCCGCCCGCGACCGGTTCCCGAGCTTTGACGCGCACGTTCTGGAGACGTGCCGCGAAGGCGTGGAGGTGAAGGTCGAGGAGTAGCTTCACCGGCTTATGGCCGTCGAGCCTCTCCATGGAGGCCCGCCGCCCGCAGCAGATCTTCGGAACGATGGGCGCCGCCGAATCTTCGG
>NZ_DAVZJY010000035.1:0-14488 GCF_052272535.1 Sutterella sp.
TATCCTCGCCGCAAGCGGCTGCGGTATTCCACGAGCTCTTGACAGGATCCGCTCAGTAGAGCGAAATACACTATCAACCACCTTTTCCAATCTTGACTTAACTCAAACCATCGACACATTTAATCGGAAACTCCCAGGTTGCAGGTTGCCGGGACTTGAACGGCGGCGGGCGAGGGAGGCGGAAGTGTTTTCGTCGTAGGTGAGAAACATGAAGGACTACGTTTACTTAATGAGCGTCCTCGCGGCATTTGCTGCGGGCGCGTGGCTGTCTTCAGCGCACTATGAGCGCCGTGCGGCCATCGACGAGGCGGCCCGGGCGGCGGCTGTTGAAAAAATGGAGAAAAGCTATGCTGAAAAATTGGCGAAATCGGTGGACACGATCAACACGGCGTCGTCTGAGTACGATGCTCTGCGCGCTGAGCGTGATCGTCTGCTTGCCGGGCTGCAGCACCGTCCAAGTAGCGGAACCGATGCCGGCGATTCCGGAAACGTTGCTCGTACCAGAATTGCCGCTTGCGAAAAGTTGGTCGAGCGACTTTCTCAGTCTGCTGCGAAGTGCGGAGACGGATGGCAACGCTGTGCCGCAAAGCACGACGCACTCGCTACAATAGCGGTTCCGCAGAATCTTAGGTAGGATTGACGGTAGGAACGAAAAAAGGGGGAGGCTGTGAAGCCCGATTTTATTGGGGTCTTGGAATCCCGCCGCCGACCAGAACAAATGAGGTCGTCGAAAGACGGCCTTTTTTGTTGCCCGCGAAAAAACGCTAACTTATTGAAATATATGGAGATGCACGAATTAACAGGCGCTGAAGCGGCGCGTCAGTGGAGGTAAATCCCGACGTGAGTCCGCGGCATGACGGCTGTGAGGCGCACGCCCCGGCGTCTCGAGGATAACGAGCATGCCGCCCTAGGTAAAAGAGCGTAGATTGTGCGGAGTCTCTTCTTCCAACCCGCTTCAACGGAGGCCCTCCACAATGACCCAGACCCACGCCACGGTGCTCGAACGCCTGCTCAAGTACGTGAAGTTCGACACGCAGTCGGACCTTGACAGCACGACGGACCCCTCGACCGAGAAGCAGCTGCTCCTCGCCCGGGCGCTCGTCGAGGAGCTCCAGGGCCTCGGCGTCGAGGACGCCCACGTGGGCGCGGGGGGCGTGGTCTACGCGTCGATTCCCGCGACGCCCGGGTGCGGGGACGCCCCCGCGATCGGCTTCATCGCGCACATGGACACCTCGCCCGACGCTCCCGGCGCCGGCGTGAAGCCGCAGATCATGCGCTACGAGGGCGGCGACGTGGTGCTCAACGCGGAGAAGAACATCCTCTTGCGCGCCGAACAGTTCCCCGAGATCCGCAAGTACGCGGGCGAAGACGTGGTCTTCACGGACGGCACGACGCTTCTCGGCGCCGACGACAAGGCGGGCGTCGCCGCGATCATGGACATGTGCGCGCGCGTCATGGCCGACCCGTCGATTCCGCACGCGAAGCTCTGCATCGGCTTCACGCCCGACGAGGAGGTCGCGCGCGGCACGAAGAACTTCGATATTGCGCACTTCGGCGCGCAGTACGCCTATACCTTCGACGGCGGTGAAGTGGGCAAGCTCGAGAGCGAAAACTTCAACGGCGGCACGGCCTTCGTGACCGTGAAGGGCGTGGGCGTGCACCCGGGCTCCTCGAAGGGCAAGATGGTGAACGCGATCCGCTACGCGGCGAAGTTCATCGACCGCCTCCCCGCCGACATGGCCCCCGAGACCACCGAGGGACACGAAGGGTTCCTGCACCCCAACAAGGTGACGGGAAGCGTCGTCTCGGCGACCGTGCGCATCCTCATCCGCGACCACGACCGCGGGCTCTACGAGGCGAAGAAGCAGCTCCTGCGCGACATCGCCGCGCAGATGAACGCCGAATTTCCGCAGGCGCCCGTCACGGTCGAGATCAAGGACTCGTACGAGAACATGAAGCCCTACCTCGAGCGCGCACCGAAGGTGCTCGAGATCGTGCGCAGCGCCTACCGCGCGGCCGGGCTCAAGCCAATCGAGGAGCCGATCCGCGGCGGCACGGACGGCGCGCGCCTCTCCGAGAAGGGACTTCCCTGCCCGAACGTCTTCACGGGCGGCATGAACTACCACGGCATCTACGAGTGCATTCCGGTGAAGTCGCTTGAGAAGGCGGCCGAAGTGGCGCTCTCGCTCGCGCGCCTCTCGGCCGAGGTGAAGTCGCTCGACTGACGCGGGCGCTGATCCGTACCATTCCCTTGCGCCGCCCGTCCGAGAATCGACCCTCCCGGACGGGCGGCGCGCATTTTGCAGGCGCCTCGACGCCCGTGCTGCAGGAGCTTCATCCGGAGGGAGGCGTCCCCGTGAAGATCTGGACCAAGGACGTCGATGCGGCCTCGCTCGCGCAGTTGGAGAACGTGGCGCGGGTGCCGTTCGTCTTCCGCCACGTCGCGGCGAAGGCGGCCTGCAGAGGGGAGGCGCTTCCCGACCCGGCGCTCGCGTGGCTCAATGAGGGGGCGGCGCTCTTTCGGGCGACTACCTCGAGGCCGTGCGCTGGGTCGAGGCCTATGCCGAATCGAACCGACGCGCGATGGTGGACGAGGTCTTCGAAGCGCTCCGTGCGGTCATCCCGTCGGCGGTGCCCGTGGGCGGCCTGATCGACTGCCGGCACAACTACGTCGCCCGCGAAGTCCACTTGCGGCGAACCGGTGTGGGTGACGAGAAAGGGCGCGGTCAATGCCGACAAGGGCGCCCTCGGGATCGTCCCGGGAAGCATGGATGCGCAGAGCTTTCTCGTCGAAGGCCTGGGCGAGCCCGAGTCCTTCCGGTCGTCCGCGCACGGCGCGGGGCGCCGCATGGGCCGGCGGGCGGCGAAGGCGCGCTTCACGACCGAGGAGCTCCGCCGCCAGACCGAGGGCGTCCCCTGCCGCCGCGACGCGGGCGTCCTCGACGAGATTCCCGCCGCCTACAAAGAAATCCGCCGCGTGGTCGAGAGCGAGTCCGATCTCGCGCGGCGGTAGTGCGGGAGTCGGATAAGGGTTTCCATGAAGGTTGGATGACGCCGCAGGCGTCGTCGTCACGGAAGATTCATGGACGCGTCACGGGCTCTTCAAGGCCCCTCTCCATACTGCAGGGCGTGCGGAGAACGAAAGCGCCGCACGCAGAATTTCATTCACTGTCAGTTGGAAAGTTGAAAATGACGAAGAATCTGTTTGCCGTTCTCGGTGCCGTGGCCGGCATCGCCTGCGCCGGTGCCGCTCACGCTGCTGATGCGGTCACGGTCAACGGCTCCACGACCGTCCTTCCCGCGATGCAGCTCGTCGCCGAAGGCTTCATGAAGGCCAATCCGAACGTCACCGTGACGATCTCGGGCACGGGCTCGGGCAACGGCATCAAGGCGCTGCGCGACAAGATGACCGACGTCGCGATGTCCTCGCGCGACCTCAAGGCGAAGGAAGTGAAGGGCTTTGAGGATCACGGCGTCAAGACCGTGCGTTTCACCGTCGCCCACGACGCGATCATTCCGGTGGTCAACCCGAAGAACGCCGTCAAGGGCCTCACGATGGAGCAGCTGAAGGACGTCTTCGCCGGCAAGATCAAGTCCTGGGATGAGCTGGGCGGCGCCAAGACCCCGATCGTCGTGGTCGGCCGCGACTCCTCCTCGGGCACGTTCGAATGCTTCCAGGAACTCGTGATGGGCAAGACCCGCGTCTCGCCGCGCGCCCTGATTCAGGCTTCGAACGGCGGCGTCGTTCAGGCCGTCGCCCAGAACCCGAACGCCATCGGCTACGTGGGCGTCGGCTACATGGACAAGCAGACGCACCCGCTCACCGTGAACAACGTCAAGCCCGGCATGGAGACGGCGAAGAACAAGACCTGGCCGATCGCCCGCGACCTCTACCTCTTCACGGCCGGCGAGCCCCAGGGCAACGCCAAGAAGCTCATCGACTTCATGCTCTCCGCTGAAGGTCAGAAGGACGTTCAGAAGGCCGGCTTCGTTCCGGTCGACGTGAAGTAATCCCTCCTCTTCCTCCAGAAGCCAAACATCTCCGATGTAACTAGGAGTGCCGGAATGGCCCAACTGCCCGCAAAGCTTCGGGCTGACCTGACCTTCCGGCGGTGCCTGGGCGCGGCGGCCGGCGTGAGCGTTCTCGCGCTGGCCGCCATCGTCGTATTCCTGCTCAGTCAGGCGCTGCCGATTCTCCAACAGGTCTCCCTCAGCGATTTTCTCTTCTCCACCGAGTGGTACCCCACCGATGAACCGCCCGCCTTCGGCATCGGCGCCCTGATCGTGGGTTCGCTCGCCTGCGCGGTGCTCACCACCGTGATCGCCGTGCCCCTCGGGGTGCTCACCGCCTGCGCGATCCACGCGGGCATGCCCGACCCGATGAAGCGGGTCGTGAAGCCCATGGTCGAACTCATGGCCGCGCTCCCCTCGGTCGTGATCGGCTTCATCGGCATGATCATCCTCGCCCCGTGGCTGCAGAACCTCTTCGGCATCGCCTCGGGCCTCAATCTGCTCAACGCCTCGATCATGCTCGCCTTCATGTGCGTGCCGACGATCGCGTCCATTTCTGAAGACGCCCTGCGCAACGTTCCGGGCGGCATCCGCGAAGCGAGCCTCGCCTTGGGCGCCACGCGTTGGGAGACCTTGGTCAAGGTCGAGCTCCGCTGGGCCATGGGCGGCATCGCCACGGCCGTGATGCTCGGCATTTCGCGCGTGATCGGCGAAACCATGGTGGTGCTGATGGTCGCGGGCGGCGCGGCGATCATCCCCGAGTCGATCTTCGACCCGGTGCGTCCGATGACCTCCTCGATCGCCGCGGAAATGGCTGAAGCCGCCGTGGGCGGCGAGCACTATCACGCGCTCTACGCCACGGGCCTCGTGCTCTTCCTCATCACGTTCGTCTTCAACCTCTGCGCCTGGTGGGTTGCGCGCCGCTTCGGGCTGGAGAACAAGTAATGAAATCCTCCGCATTCCGCAGCTGGTGCGAAAAGTCGGGCTTCACGCTGATGCGCCTCGCGGTCGTGGTCGATATCGCGGCGCTCCTCGGCATCATCGGCCTCATCATCGTGAACGCCTGGCCCGCGCTCTCGTGGGAGTTCCTCACCGAGCCCCCGCGCGACCTGATGACGAAGGGCGGCATCCTGCCCTGCATCGTCGGCACGTTCTGCCTCGCCCTGGGCGCCCTCGTGATCGCGCTCCCCTTGGGCGTCGCCTCAGCCGTCTACCTCCACGAGTACAGCCGCCCGTCCGCCTGGGTGACGCTCACGCGCTTGTCGATCGCGAACCTCGCGGGCGTCCCGTCGATCGTCTTCGGCCTCTTCGGCCTCACGTTCTTCGTGGTCTTCTGCGGCTTCGGCGTGAGCCTCCTCTCGGGCATCCTCACGCTCGCCGTGCTCTCGCTCCCGATCATCATCAACACGACCGAGGCGGCGCTCTCGCAGATCCCGCAGGACTGGCGCGAGGCGAGCCTCGCGCTCGGCGCGAGCCGCCGCGAGACCACCCTCAAGGTGGTGCTCCCGAACGCCCTTCCGGGCATCCTCACGGGCGCCATCCTCGGCCTCGCCCGCGCCGCGGGCGAAACCGCCGCGATCATGTACACCGGCAGCGTCTTCTTCACCCCGAAGGAGGGCGTCTCGCCCTTCGATCCGGTGATGGCGCTTCCGTACCACATCTACGTGCTCGCCACCTCGGGAACAAACATCGACGCGACCCGTCCGATCCAGTACGGCACCGCGCTCATGCTCCTCTTGCTCGTCCTCGTGATGAGCTCCGCGGCGATCTACATCCGCGAACGCTGCCGCCGCTGACGGCGCGTCCCCACGACCGAATTGAAGTGAAGTTTTCAAAATGACCATGATTCACCCCGAACACCTCGACGCGGCCGCCCCGAAGACGATGCCGCGTCCGAAGATCGACATTGAGCACCTCAATGTCTACTACGGATCCTTCCACGCCCTGAAGGACGTCACGATGAAGATTCCCGAAGGGTGCGTGACCGCCTTCATCGGCCCGTCGGGCTGCGGCAAGTCCACGCTCCTGCGCTCGCTCAACCGCATGCAGGACCTCTATCCGGAGCAGCGCGCCGAAGGCTCGATCAAGTTGGGAGACCTTGAGATCCTCGATCCGACGATTGACGTCACCGAACTCAGGAGCCGCGTCGGCATGGTCTTCCAGCGCCCGACTCCGTTCCCGATGTCGATCTTCGACAACGTCGCCTACGGCGTGCGCCTGCGCGAGAAGATCTCCAAGACGGAGCTCGAGGAGCGCGTTGAATGGGCCCTGAAGAAGGCCGCGCTCTGGGACGACGTGAAGGAGAAGCTCTCGCAGCCGGGCACCTCGCTCTCGGGCGGCCAGCAGCAGCGCCTCTGCATCGCCCGCGGCATCGCCGTGAAGCCCGAAGTGCTCCTGCTCGACGAACCGTGTTCGGCGCTCGACCCGATCTCGACCTCGCGCATCGAGGACCTGATCAATGAGCTCAAGAAGGACTACACGGTCGTGATCGTCACACACAGCATGCAGCAGGCCGCGCGCGTCTCGGACTACACCGCCTTCATGTATCTCGGCGAATTGATCGAGTTCGGCGACACGCAGAAGATCTTCACGCGTCCGGACAAGAAGGCGACCGAGGACTACATTACGGGCCGCTTCGGCTGATGGACCGCCGCGCAACAAAAGAAGAAAGGAAGCATCAAATGACACTCAACGTCAAGAAGCACAGCGTGAAGGCCTTCGATGCGGAGCTCGAAGTGCTCCACAAGAACATCCTCGACATGGCGCGCGCCGTGCGCCAGCAGTTGGACGACGTGGGCGACGCGCTCATGAAGGGCGACACCGATGCGGCCGAACAGGTCGTCGCCCGCGACAAGGTGATCAACGAGTGGGAGATGGAGCTCGACGCCTTCATGGAGACGCTCATCTCCCGCCGTCAGCCCCAGGCGATCGACCTGCGCATGCTCCTCGGGGGCTGCCGCATGACGAACGACTTCGAGCGCATGGGCGACGAGATCCGCAACGCCGCCAAAGGCATCCGCCGCCTCGACATGCCGCTCACCGGCGCGGCGAGCGACACCGCAGCCTCGCTCGTCAAGATCTACGCGCTGCTGCAGGTGATGGCTGACGACATGATCGCCGGCATCGACGACCTCGACCTTGAACGCGCCCGCGCGCTTGTACGCCGCCGCACGGTGGTATCTTCCGAAGTGCACGAGTCGCTCGTCTCCATCATCAACCGCATGAAGGCGGGCGAGATCTCGATCGACGACGGCCTCGCCTTCATCCGCATCAACCGCGCGCTTGAACGCGTCGCCGCCCACATGCAGAACATCGGCGAAACCGTGGTCTTCGTGGTCGAGGGGCTCGACATCCGCCACGACGCGGCCGTTCAGTCTTGAGACGGGACTTGAGCCGCACATCGCGGCCCGGGGGGCCGAGCGCGCCTGAGCGCACGCTCCCCGGGGAGAAGCCGGATGAACGGGCCCGCGGCGGCGCTTCTTCGATCACCCGAAGGAGCCCGGCGCGGGCCCGCGCCGCAAGAGAGGATTTGAGATGGAAGAGAAGAAGAACATGTCCGCGCCGCTCCTGCTGATCGTTGAGGACGAGGCCGCCATCCGCGAGCTCGTCGCGTTCGTCTGCGAGGCCGAGGGGTTCCGCACCGCGCGCGCCGCAAGCATCGCCGAGGCGAAGGCGGCGTTCGCCGCCGAGCGCCCCGACCTGGTGCTCCTCGACCGCATGCTCCCCGACTGCTCGGGGCTTGAATGGCTCCGCGAGCTGCGCGCGTCGCCCGCAACCGCCTCCATTCCCGTGATCGTCCTGACGGCCCGCGGCGACGAGGCCGACCGCGTCGCCGGGCTCGACGCCGGGGCGGACGACTACGTCGTGAAGCCCTTCCTGCCGCGCGAGCTCACCGCCCGCGTGCGCGCGGTGCTGCGCCGCCGCGACGGTCCGGTGAGGGTTGAGGGCGGCTCCCGCGGGCGCGCCGAGGACGCCGAAAACGTCATCGTCTGCGGGCCGCTGCGCATGAATGAATCGCGCTTTGAGGCGACTGCCGACGGCGTGCCCCTCAAGCTCTCCGTCAAGGAGTTCAAGCTCCTCGCGCTCTTCGCCTCGAAGCCCGGCCGGGTCTTCTCGCGCGCGAACCTCCTCGACGCGGTCTGGCAGAGCGCCTTCGTGGACGAGCGCACGGTGGACGTGCACATGCTGCGCCTCAGAAAGGCGCTGGCCGGCACCGCCGCCGAAGACATCATCGAGACCGTCCGCGGCGTGGGCTACCGCTGCCGCGACTTCGCCAAGCACTCCGCCGGGGAGGCGTGATGACCAACACGGACGAAGGAACGGGGGGCGTCTTTCCGACCCTCGCCGACGGGGTGAGCGCAGCGCCCGCGCCCTCATCCTCCGAGGCGCGCCTGAAGCGTCTGCGGCGCCAGAGCCTCTGGCTCGCCGCGGCCTTCATCGTGATCTGCGCCTTCTCGGTGCTCTCCTGGTGGCGCGAGGCGCGCGAGGAGATCTTCTGGGTGTGGGTCGTCGGGATGACGGTGATCTTCCTCATCAACATCAGCCTCTGGCGCGCGCTCGTGCGCGAGGACGAGAAGAAGGCGAAGCGCATCCGCGACCGCGACCAACGCTACCGCCAGACGCTCGCGCTCCTGCCGGAGGGCGTGACGATTCTCGGCGAAGGCTGGCGTATCGAGTGGGTGAACCAGCGCGCCCTCGAGCACTTCAACATCACCCCCGAGGTGGTCGGGCGCTCGTTCTTCGACGCCGTCTCCGACGAGCGGCTGCGCCGGTGGCTTCTTGAGCGCAACTTCACGAAGCGCTTCCAGATGAAGACCCGAGGCGACCGCGACCTCGACGTCGCGGTGGTGGCGCCCGATTCGCGCCACATGATGATCGTCACGCACGACGTCACCGAACGGCGCCGCGTAGACGACATGCGCCGGGACTTCGTCGCGAACGTGAGCCACGAGCTGCGCACGCCCCTCACGGTGATCAGCGGCTTCCTCGACCTGGAGAACCACCCCGGAGCGCTTCCGCCCGACGTGGTCGCGCGCCACCGCGAGCTGATGCTCGAGCAGGCGACCCGCATGAAGTCGCTCCTCGACGATCTGCTGCTCCTCTCGAGCCTCGAGAACCGGGACGATCAGAACGACGCCGACGCCGAAGTGATCGCGATGCCCAAGCTTCTCGAGGACGTGGTGCGCGAGGGGCGCGCGCTTTCGCTCGAGCACCACCACATCGACCTCAACTGCGAGGACGTCTCGCTCATCGGCCAGGCGGACGAAATCCGGAGCGCCGTGATGAACCTCGTCTCCAACGCGGTCCGCTACACCCCCGAGGGCGGGCGCATCACGGTCACCTGGGCGCGGCGCGGCACCGGCGCGGCGCTCTCCGTCACCGACACGGGCATCGGCATTGAGGCGAAGCACATTCCGCGCCTCACCGAGCGCTTCTACCGCGTGGACAAGGGCCGCTCGCGCGGCACGGGCGGCACGGGCCTCGGGCTCGCGATCGTCAAGCACGTGCTGCGGCGCAACGACGGGCGCCTGCTCATCGAATCCACGCCCGGCAAGGGGTCGACCTTCATGATGGTCTTCCCCGAGTCGAGGATCTTCAGCGATCAGCTCTGAGGCGCGGGCGCAGGGGAGCTCCCGCAGAGCGTCCCTATTGTGAACGGACGTTGCAGCCCGCCCGCGGACGCGGGATGCGGGGGACGCTGAGATAAAATCCCGGAAATGTTCCTCCGCCCGGGTCCGGACGACGCCGGGCGCCCTCATCGGGCGTCCCGCCATTACCGGCGCCCGCTCCCCCGACACCGCCATTCAATGCACATCCTGATCTCGAACGACGACGGCTACCGCGCGCCGGGCATCGACGCCCTCGCGCGCGTGATGCGCCGCTTCGGCCGCGTGACCGTGGTCGCGCCCGACCACAACCATTCCGGCGCCTCGAATTCGCTCACGCTCAACCGCCCGCTCACCGTCGAGCACATGCCCGGCTCGGACCTCCACGTGGTCTCGGGCACTCCGTCGGACTGCGTGCACGTCGCGCTCACCGGGCTCCTCGATGAGCGCCCCGACCTCGTCGTCTCGGGCATCAACTGCGGCGCGAACATGGGCGACGACACGATGTACTCGGGCACCGTCGCCGCGGCCGTGGAGGGGTACCTCTTCGGCATTCCCTCGATCGCCTTCTCGCAGATCGACAAGGGCTGGGCGGAGCTCGACTCCGCCGCTGAGGTGGCCGCGGCGGTGGTGGAGAAGTTCCTCCCGCACGCCCTCGCGTCCGGGGCCGAGCCGATGCTCCTCAACGTCAACATCCCGAACATGCCCTGTTCGGCCCTGAAGGGCATCACCGGCACGCGCCTGGGGCGCCGTTCGTCCGCCGAACCCGTGATCTGCGAGATGAGCCCGCGGGGCTTTCCGATCTACTGGCTCGGCGCCGCGGGCAAGCCCGCCGACGCCGCCGAAGGGACGGACTTCTGGGCGACCTCGCACGGCTGGGTGTCCGTCACGCCCCTGCAGGTGGACCTCACCAACCACCGGCAGGTGCGCCGTACCGACGAGTGGCTGCACAGCGAAGGCATCCCCGTCGATCGTGAAGATTGACCTCTTTTGAATTGGGTGAAGAAGATGCGCGTCAAGACTCTGCTTCGTCTTTCGTCCGCGACGGCCGCCGCCGCGGTGGTGCTCGCCGGCTGCTCGTCGCTCCCGTCGGGCGAGGTGCCGATCGTCAACCGCAACGTCGCCGAACCGGGCGCCGCCGCCCCCACGACGACCACGGGCGTTGTCGAGAGCCGCGTGGGCGGCCTCATTGATTCGGGCCGCACGCACACGGTGACGGTGGGCGACACGATCTACAACATCTCCCAGCGCTACGGCGTGAGCACGTCCGACCTGATGCAGCTCAACGGCGTCGTGGATCCGACGACCCTCAGGATCGGCCAGGTTCTGCACCTGCCGCGGCAGACGAAGGATCCCGTCACGGCCACCGCGGTCGAGGGCGTGCGCGTGCACCGGTTCGAGACGATGGCGCCGATTTCGACGGCGACCGTCGTGTCGCCCGCGGGTACGCATGCGTCTGCGGAGCCCTCGATCACCGCGCCCGTCGTCACGGCTCAGGAGCGCGCCGCCAAGACCGTCGAGACGGTGAAGTCTGAGGCGGTGAGCGCGAAGGAGTCCGTGAAGAGCGCCGTCGAGACGAAGACCGAGGCCGTTCAGAACGCCGTCAAGGAGGCCGCGGCCGCGGTCATTCCCGGCACGCGCCTCATCTGGCCCGCGCGCGGCGACGTCCTCTCGACCTTCGCGCAGAACGGCAAGGGCATCGACATCGGTGGCGCTCAAGGGAGCGTCGTCGTCGCCGCGGGCGCCGGACAGGTGCTCTTCGTGGGCGACGGCGTCACGGGCTACGGCAACCTCGTGATCGTCAAGCACTCGCCGACCCTCGTCACCGCCTACGGCCACAACTCCAAGGTGGTCGTGAAGCCCGGCGACCAGGTGAAGGCCGGGCAGAAGATCGCCGAGATGGGCAGCAGCGCCGCGCCGCGCGTGCAGCTGCGCTTCGAGGTCCGCGACAAGGGCAAGCCCGTCGACCCGATGAAATATCTGCCGCCCGCGCGGAACTGAGGCGGCAATTGCGCTAAATTTGCCGCCCGCACGCATTGCGCCCGGCCTTCCCGCTTCGGGGAGGAGCGCTCCGCCCCGACTGATCCCCGGGGGGCGGAGATGAAGAACAGGCGAAAGGAAGGCGCCGGACCCATTCCGGCGCCTTTTCAACGTCCGGAGGGCGCGGCGGGCCTGAACAAAGAACACGAACCCCACAGACGAAGCTAGGAGACTGGAGACCACATGGGCCGCAGCAGAAAGAGCGCCAAGGAGCGCACGCCGGAATACTTCACCGTTGACGTCGAGCGCCTCGATCAGGAGGGCCGCGGCATCGCGCACGTGGACGGCAAGGTGGTCTTCATCCAGGGGGCGCTCCCGGGCGAGCGCGTCACCTATGAGCGCCTGCGCTCCAAGAGCTCCTTCGACGTCGGCCGCGTCACCGAGATCCACCGCGAGAGCGTGCTGCGCGTCGCTCCCCGCTGCCCCAACTTCGGCTTCGGGCCGGGGTCCTGCGGCGGCTGCACGATGCAGCACCTCGAGCCCAGCGCCCAGGTCGCCTTCAAGGAGCGCGTGCTCCTCGACACGCTCTGGCGCATCGGCAAGGTGAAGCCCGAACAGGTCCTGATGCCGATCTACGGCCCCTTCTGGGGCTACCGCCACCGTGCGCGCCTCACCGTGCGCGACGTCGCGAAGAAGGGCGGCGTGCTCGTGGGCTTCCACGAGAAGAGCTCCTCCTACGTCGCCGACATGCACGTCTGCCCGGTGCTCACGCCCAACGTTTCGGCGCTCCTCGATCCGCTGCGCGAGCTGATCGGCGGCCTCGCGATGCGCCAGCGCATGCCTCAGGTCGAAGTGGCCGTGGGCGGCGACGGCCGCACCGCGCTCGTCTTCCGCACGCTCGACCCCGTCACGCCCGAGGACCACGAGAAGCTCATGGCCTTCGGCGAGGCGCACGACCTCGACATCTGGCTCCAGCCCAAGGGCCCGGAGACCGCGCACGCGGCGCTCCCCGAGAACGAGAAGAAGCTCGGCCTCTCGCTGCCCGAATTCAACGTCCGCATCACCTTCAAGCCGACGGACTTCACGCAGGTGAACCACGCCCTCAACGAGACGATGGTCTCGCGCGCCGTGCGGCTCCTAGACGTGCACCCCGAGCACAAGGTGGCGGACTTCTTCTGCGGCCTCGGGAACTTCACGCTCCCGCTCGCGCGCCGCGCGGGCCGCGTGATCGGCATCGAAGGGTCCGAGGGGCTCGTCGCCCGCGCCCGGCAGGGTGCGGCGGACAACGGCCTCGCCTCCAAGACCACCTTCCGCGCGCGCAACCTCTTCACGTGGTGCGAAGCCGACTGGGAGGAGCTCGAGAAGACCATGGGCGGCATCGACCGCGTGCTGATCGACCCGCCGCGCGAAGGCGCGCTCGCCCTCGCACGCGTTCTCGCTGCGACCGATAAGCGTCCGGCGCGCGTGGTCTACGTCTCCTGCAACCCGGCGACCCTCGCGCGCGACTGCGCGGTGCTCCACCACGAGGGCGGCTGGAAGATCAAGGCCGCGGGCATCATGAACATGTTCCCGCACACGGGCCACGTCGAGTCGATCGCCGTGCTCGAACCCGGTGAGAAGCCCTCCGCCCCGGACGAGGCCGCCGCCGAAATCGAACGGCGCATCGCCGCGCAGGGCGACGACGCCGTGAAGATGAACCTCTCGGGCGAATAAGCCGCGGAAGGAAGCGCCCGCTTCTGCGGGTCTTCGACAGACGAAAAACAGAGAGCCGGCGTCTCCTTTCGAGACTGCCGGCTCTCTGTTTTTCAACGGGAGGAGGATCTGCGGAAGGTCAGGGTGAATGCCGGGACGTCAGGCGGCCTTCTTCTTCGAGGCGCGCTCGTAGCTCAGGGGCTCGCGGCGGCAGGTGTCGGCGAGCTTCGTGAAGAGCGAGTGCGCAAGGCCGATCTGCTCGGAGAGCGCGAGCACGCGGTCCGTCGGGGCTTCGGCGGGGCTGCGGCCGGTGACGGCCGAGATGAAGGCGCGCGCGAAGACGTCCTTCGAGGGGGCGGGGGACTTCTGCACGGCGATGCGCATGAAGCGCTGGCGCAGCAGGTTGTAGTCGCGGATCTCGTCGGCCGTGAGTTGGTCGAGGAGCGAGGCCTTGAGCACGGCGTCCGTGTAGGCCTGCATCTGCGAGGAGATCTTGCGCGAGAGCTTTTCATCGGCGGCGAGCTCTGGAATCGCCGCGAGCGCGGCCCAGAGGCCCACGCCCTGCAGCAGCGCCGCCCAGCGGGCCTTGAAGCGCGTCTTCGCCTCGCGTCCGAAGAACGGGAGCGGGTTCCAGGCGACGCCGGCGGCGCGCGGAATCTCGCGCGAGAAGAGCGTGAGCGACTGGTCGCGCACGCATCCGCCAAAGGCCGTGCCGAGGTTGTCGGCGAATATCTTGTCGATCTTGAGTGCGTCGCTCATGCGTGGTTCTTCCTTGTTTCTTCTCTAATGGTGAGGGATGTCTCGTCGGCTCTTGCGGCCGGTGCACCTTTTCGGGGCGAAAGTGTACCTGCCCGCCGGCGGTTGGAGGAATCGGGCGCATGTCGTAGACGGAGGGGGGCCTGCGCAGAGACGGCCGCAATGACGGTGCGCGCAGCGGTGCGGCGGCCGCGGAGCGCCCCGGCGGATCGGTTAAGCTCCTCGGAGCAGGAGCGGGCCCGGAAGGAGAGCGGGCCGCCCGGAGCGAACGACAAGGGGGAAAAGCCGTGACGAATGTGAAAGAGAAGCGCACCGGAGAACCGCAGCGCCCGCTCGAAGAGCTCGACGCCGAACTTGCGCGCCTCCTCGCGGAGCGCCTCGAGCGCACGCGCGCGCTCGGCGGCGACGGCGGCAAAGCCCGCGCGCCCCATGCGGCCGCGGCC
>NZ_DAVZJY010000036.1:0-13713 GCF_052272535.1 Sutterella sp.
GGGGACCCCGGAAGCGGCGGCCGACGCCGCCCGGCGGGTGCTTCGCGCAGGCGGCGAGGTCGTGGAGGTGGACTCCGAAGCCGGAATCGACCTGGTCGGCGCCATCCCGGGGAGCGGCCCCGCCTACGTCTTCCGCTTCATGGAGGCCTTGGAGAAGGCGGGCCTGAAGCGCGGTCTGCCCGAGGCGTCGGCCCACGCCCTCGCGCTCGGCACCGTCTACGGCGCGGCGATGTTGGCGCGCCAGTCGGGCGAGCCCTTCTCGCGGCTCCGTGAGAAGGTGACGAGCAAGGGCGGCACCACTGCGAAGGCGCTCGAAGTCATGAACAACCGCGACATCGACGCGATGATGGACGAGGCTGTCGAGGCAGCCCTGAAGCGCACCGCTGAGATGAAGACGCTCTTCCGCTGAAGGTCTTTGAAGGAACTGTCGACATGGCCGTGGAGATCGAACGCAGGTTTCTCGTGAAGAACGACCTCTGGCGCGGGCTCGCGCCGGGGGTTGAGTTCCGGCAGGGGTATTTCGCCGCGGAGAAGGACCGGAGCGTGCGGATCCGCACCGAAGGCCCCCGCGCCGTGATCACCGTGAAGGGCGCCGCCAAAGGCGCGTCGCGGCTAGAGTTCGAGTACCCCATCCCGTTCGCGGACTGCACGGAGATGCTCGAGAAGCTCGCGATCAAGCCCCTCATCGAAAAGACTCGCACCCGGATTCCCGAAGCGTCGGGAACGGGGCTCGTCTGGGAGGTGGATGACTTCCACGGCGCCAACGCCGGGCTCGTGGTCGCCGAGATCGAGCTCCCGGACCCTGACGCCCCCTTTCAAAAGCCCGCGTGGCTCGGCCGCGAGGTGACGGGCGTAGCGCGGTACCTCAACGCCGCGCTTGCCCGCCGTCCCTATTCGACGTGGACGGAGGCCGAGAGGCTCCCGGCGGACGAATCCCAACCGGTGCAGGTTGACAAGGTCGAAGGTCGATGACGGCCTGGATCATCGCGCTCCTCGCGAGCGAGCGGATCGACGTTGCGCTCTTCTTCGCCGCCTTCGTCTCCGCGACGCTCTTTCCCGGCGGCTCCGAAGTGCTCCTCTCGGGCGCAATCGCGGGGCAGCCGCAGAACACGCTCTGGCTCGTTGCCGTCGCGACCGCCGGAAACACGCTCGGAGCGATGACCTCCTGGGCGATCGGACGCTTCATTCCGACAATGAAGAAGACCTCGAGAGCGATCGAGTGGCTCCGGCGCTGGGGCGCGTGGGCGCTCTTCTTCTCGTGGCTTCCCGTAGTGGGCGACGCGCTGCCGCTCGCCGCGGGGTGGCTCAGGATCGACCCGTGGCTCTCGCTCGCGGTGATCGCCCTGGGCAAGCTCATCCGCTACGCGGTGCTCGCGGCGGCGGTGCTGCAGGTCGTCCTCTGAGGCGGCTTCTTGAGTTGATCTTCGAGGGGGCCGTCAAGCAGCAGCTCCGAGGTGCGGGGAAGCGTTCCGCGGGCCGCAAAAGTCGAGATTTTCCAAGGTTTTTCGGGCGTAGGGCGCCGCTATAATTTCCCCCTCACTGCGCGCGGGCGCCGGCTTCCCCGGAAGGTTGGGGAGCTGCGCCGTCCGTGCTTTCTCCCGCCCGGGGACCGCGGCCTGATGGTGCCGCGCCGTCCTTGCCGGGCGGCGACACTATTAGGAATTGCCTTCGATGAAGATCTTAGTTGCTGTGAAGCGGGTCGTTGACGCCAAGGTCAAGGTGCGCCCGCTCCCGGACCACTCCGGACCGGACATCAAGCTCGCCCGCATGGCGATGAATCCCTTTGACGAAATCGCCGTGGAAGAGGCCGTCGAGCTCAAGGAGTCCGGGAAGGCGACGGAGGTGGTCGCCGTGACGATCGGCGGCGCCAAGTCGGTGGACGTTCTGCGCACCGCGATGGCGATCGGCGCGGACCGCTCGATCCACGTGCAGACGGACGACGTGGTCGAACCGCTCGCCGCCGCGAAGATCCTCGCGAAGATCGTTGAGAAGGAGGCCCCGGGCCTCATTCTTTTGGGCAAGCAGGCGATTGACGGCGACTGCGGTCAGACCGGCCCCATGCTCTCCGGGCTCCTGAAGTGCCCGCTCGGTGCCTTCGCCGGCGAAATCGCCTTCGGCGACGACGGCCGCGTCCTCGTGACGCGTGAAACCGACGGCGGCACCCAGACGGTGTCGCTCGCGCTCCCCGCGGTCGTGACCGCGGACCTGCGCCTCGCCGAGCCCCGCTACGTGACGCTCCCCTCGATGGCGAAGGCCCGCAAGAAGCCCGTCGAAACGATCGCCCTGGCCGACCTCGGCGTCGATGCCGCGCCGCGCATCCGCACGCTCTGCGTCGAGCCGCCGCCCGCCCGCAAGGCCGGCGTGATGGTTTCGAGCGTTGATGAACTCGTTGAGAAGCTTCGCAATGAAGCGCACGTGCTCTAAGGGAGGGCCGCAAGAATGACCGCGCTTCTGATCGCCGATCACGACAACAAGAACCTCCGCCCCGCGACGGCCCAGGCCCTCACGGCGCTCCTCGAAATGACGGACGCCGTGGACGTCCTCGTCGCCGGCAACGACTGCGCGTCGGTCGCCGACACCGCCGCGAAGTTGAAGGGCGTGCGCACGGTGCTCCTCGCCGAGAACCCCAAGCTCGCGCAGGAGCTCCCCGAAGTCCTCGCCGACCTCGTCGTCGCCGAAGCCCCGGGCTACACCCACGTCTTCTTCCCCGCGACTGCGCTCGGCAAGGCCGCGATGCCCCGCGCCGCCGCCCTTCTCGGGCGCTCCGCCGTCTCGGACGTCGTCGCCGTCAAGGGGCCGAAGACCTTCGTTCGCGGGATCTACGCCGGGTCGCTCCTCGCCACGATCGAGACCTCGGAGGACGTGGTGGTGGGCACCATCCGCACGACCGCCTTCGAGCCGGTGGGTGAAGCGGACGCCGCCGCCCCCGTCGAGACCGTCGCCTGCCCCGAGGCCGACGACGGCTCGCGCTTCGTGAAGTTCACCGAAACCGAAAGCGACCGTCCCGAACTCGTCTCCGCCAAGGTGGTGGTGGCGGGCGGCCGCGGCCTCATCGACGAGGCGGGGTTCAAGGCGCTTGAGTCCCTCGCCGACACGATCGGCGCGGCCGTGGGCGCCACCCGCACGGCCGTGGACATGGGCCTCTGCCCCAACGACTGGCAGGTCGGGCAGACGGGCAAGATGATCGCCCCGCAGCTCTACATGGCCTTCGGCATCTCGGGCGCCATTCAGCACACCGCCGGCATCAAGGACGCCAAGGTGATCGTCGCCGTGGACAAGGATCCCGAAGCCCCGATCTTCGAGGTCGCCGACTACGGCCTCGTCGCCGACGGCTCGGACACCTGCCGCGCGCTCGCGGCCAAGCTCGCGAAGTAGTCCGGCATCACGCCAAGACGGGCGGCTCCGATCCTCTGGATAGGAACCGCCTGAACGGGCTCAAGGGCCGCGGAGGCTTCCTTCTTCGGAGGGAAGCGCCGCGGCCTTTTTCTTGTGCGCTTCTTGTCCGCGCCGTGGCCATTCGTGGAAATGCGTAGATAAAAACCCTTGAATTGCGGCGGAACATAGATAATGTCGGCGGAGGCGCATGTTTCGCGCGTTGTGAAAAACAGGATGAATGCGTCTTTCTACGGGTTTCCCAGGTGGGCGGAGGTTGAGGCGGTCTCTACACTGAGGTCTTCCTCCAACCGAAGACCACTTCGGGACCACCACCAAAGGAAACATAAAAAATGAAGAAGACGTTCGTTCAGGCCGCCGTCGCCGCGGCCTCCATTCTGGCCTTTGCCGGCACCGCGCAGGCGTGCAGCACGCTCATTGTCGGCAAGGCCGTTTCGGCTACCGGCAACATTATCGTCGCCCACAACGAGGACAACGGCGGACGTCTCTTCAACCTGCAGCACTATGTGCCGCCCGCCAAGCACAAGAAGGGTGAGATGATCAAGTTCGAGCCCAAGGCCGCCGCGATTCCGCAGGTCGAGGAGACGCTCGGCTTCTACTGGACGGAGACGCTCGTTCCCGACGGCGCGTCCTTCGCCGACGGGTTCTTCAACGACGCGGGCGTCGTGATCGCGACCAATTGGTGCGGCGAGATCTTCGATGCGGACCGCATGGAGGTGAAGGACGGCGGCATCGGCTACGGCATCCGCCGGCTCGTCGCCGAGCGCGCACACTCCGCCGCCGAGGCCGTGAAGATCGCGACGGAGCTCCTTCACGAGTACGGCTACTTCCATGACGGCCGCACCTACACGTTCGTGGACGCGAACGAGGCCTGGCAGCTCGCCATTCATCAAGGCGACTCGTGGGCCGCGCACCGGATTCAGGACGACGAAGTGGTCTACATCCCGAATGTCTTCATGATGGACAAGGTCGATCTGCGCGACCATGAGAACTGGAGGATTGAACCCAAGCAGGTCGAACGCGCCGACAAGGACGGGCGGCACGACCCGAAGGATCCGATCTTCAATTGGCGCAAAATCGTCGCTCCCGAAAGCATCCGCGCGGAGCGCTGGAACGCCAACCGCAACGTGATCGCCTGGAAGTACCTGACGGGGATCGAGATGAACGATCCCGAGAAGTTTCCCTACAGCGTGAAGCTCGACCACAAGCTCGGCGTCAAAGAGGCGATGGAGCTTCTGCGCCAGCACGAGAGCTACATCGGTGAGGAGCAGGCGCTCTACCACAGCGCTTCGGAAGGCATCTGCCGCACGACCTCGCACGACGCGATCGTCTACAACCTCACGTCGGATCCCACCCTCACCGAGGCCTGGAAGACTTTGGGCCGTCCCTGCCAGTCGGTCTTCGTGCCGATCTATCCGCTCGCGGGCCCGGCCGCGGGCACGTCCTTCGTGGACGCCGCGACGGCGACGAAGGAGCACTTCGCGGGCACCCCCGGGATGTTCGACTTCCGCGCGGAGTTCACGCCTCACAGCGTCTTTAGCGCCGGCACGAATGCGATCGACTATCTGCGGGGCGGCGAGATCGCGCACCGCACCGAGCTCATCCACGCCGAAGAGGCGAAGTTCCTGGCCGCCCGCTCGGCCGTGACGAAGGAGGCCGCCGCCCTCAAGGGCGAGGCGCGCACGAAGTTCCTGCACGACTACAACCAGAAGGCCTACGACGAGGTGCTCGAGCTCATGAAGGCTGAGAACGCCCGCCTGATGCCGATGCAGGTGAAGATCCTCGCCGACGTCGTGAAGGCCGATTCCGACGATCCCGTCGCCTTCGCGCTTTTGGGCTCCAAGGATCACGAAGTGAAGGGAGCGAACATCAAGGCGACCCGCGCCGGCATGAGCGCCAACCAACTCAATTCGACCCGCAAGTTCACGAACTTTGCTCCGGCGCAGACGGTGGAGTTCAAGGACGTCAACGGCGACGGCTTTGAGGACGTGGTCTTCACCTTCAAGTCCAAGGACCTTGCGAAGGGCGCCGTTCCGGGCGCTCTGATGGATCTCTGGCTCTACACGCAGGTGAACGGCCACCGCGTCACGGGCTTCGACGTCGTGCCGGTCGAGACCCAGACCGTGAAGGCGGCGGAGAGTCGCAGCGGGAAGCATCTTCTCTGATTGGTCGACTTCGCTTTGAGGCTCCGCCTCGCTCCAACGCGCTCCTTTGGGAGCGCATTGGAGTCGGAGGGGCTGCAGACCACCCACCGGCGGCGCGGACGAAGAATCCGCGCCGTCCGCGTTTTCAGCGCCTCCCCCGAAAGGCGTCTTGTCTGCCTGCAGTAAACAAGCGCTTGTCTACATATGCGTCTAGAGGCGCGCATCAATGAGCAGTGAACGATGCTTTGTCGCTTGGCATCCCCATGAGAGCGCCCAAAACCGCACGTGACTGAGGCGAATCGCCCGCCCGATCCGCTTGCACTCCGCGCACGGGCTCGAGTAAAATCGCCGCTTCCTGTAGCTCCCGGGAGGTTCCCCGTGTGGGCGAAGGACAAGATTTCGAGTCCGTTTCTCCCCGGGACGGGGGTTCGGATTTTTCAACTGCACCAATGATTTAAGAGGTAACTCATGGTCATCGTTCGTCTCGCCCGCGGCGGCTCCAAGAAGCGTCCGTTCTACTCCATCAACGTTTGCGACTCCCGTTGCCGCCGTGACGGCCGCTTCATCGAGCGCCTCGGCTACTACAACCCGATGGCTGCCGGCCAGGCCGTCAAGCTCTCCATCAACCTCGACCGCCTCGCCTTCTGGCAGGGCAACGGCGCCCAGCTCTCCGACACGGTCGCCCGTCTCGTGAAGGAATTCAAGGCCGCGCAGGCCGCCGCCGTCGAAGCCAAGGCCGAGTAAGTTCTCGCCTCGAAGCACACTTCGAACGTGCGATGCGGAGGTCAAAGGCCTCCGCACAAGAGCCCCGCATCTCTTCCGGTGCGGACTCTCCCCAGACCCGAACGGTCGTGCCTCTCGTGTCAAAGCACATTGGGCCGCCGGGGAAGGGAAATGAGTCCGGTATCTACGCCTGAAGCCCGTGCGGGGCTTTTCTTTTGTCCCGGAATGCCCCTCCGGACGCCTCCAACCATTCACACCCCACTCGTTCACCATGACCGAAGCAGACACCCCGACCTCCGCCGCCGCCGCGGACGAACTGATTGAACTCGGCCGTACCGCCGGCGCCTACGGCTTCAAGGGCTGGGTGAGGATCCAGCCGCTCGAGTCGGGCGAGGTCCTCGAAAAGGTCCGCTCCTGGGTGCTCATCGACGCCCTGGGCAAGCGCACTCCCGTGCACGTCAAGGGCCTGCGCCGCCACGGCGCGGGGCTGATCGCCAAGTGGGACGGGTGCGAATCGAAGGAGGACGCCGACCGCCTGCGCGTCAAGGTGGGCGTCATGCGCCCGGACTTTCCGGAGGCGGGCAAGGACGCCGTCTGGGCGGTGGATCTCGTCGGCTGCGAGGCGGTGACGAAGGAGGGCGCGGCGTTGGGCGTCGTCACGGCGATCGCCTCGAACGGCGCGCAGGACCTCTTTGAGATCCAGTGGACGAATGAGGCGGGCGAAGAGCAGACCTTCTTCATTCCGAACGTGAAGGACGTCTACGTCGTGGAGATCGACGTCGCGAAGAAGCGCGTCGTCTTCGATTTCGATCCGGCCTGGCGCTGATCCCGGGGCCATTTGCAGAGAGAACAGGAAGAGAAGGAGAGCATTCCCATGCGCTTTGACGTCGTCACGCTTTTCCCTGAAATCTTCGCGGCCGTGCGCGACTGCGGCATCACGGCCCGCGCGCGCAAGCGCGGCCTCTGGTCGATCAACTGCTGGAACCCGCGCGACACCGCCACCGACCTCCACCGCACGATCGACGACCGTCCCTTCGGGGGCGGCCCTGGCATGGTGATGATGGCCGAGCCCCTCGCGCAGACTCTCGCCGCCATCCGGGCGTCGGGCAACACCGGTCGCGTGGTGAGCTTCGCCCCGAACGGCGCGCGCCTCACCGACGCGCGCGTGCGCGAGCTCGCCGCCGACGCCGAGCCCCTCGTCCTCGTCTGCGGGCGCTATGAAGGCATCGACGAACGCTTCCTCGAGAGCGAAGTGGACGAGGTGGTGAGCCTCGGGGACTTCGTGCTCTCGGGCGGCGAACTTCCGGCCTGCGCCCTGATCGACGCGGTCGTGCGCCAGATCCCGGGTGCGATCAAGGACCTTTCGGCTTCGGACGAAAGCTTTGCGACGGGGCTTCTCGACGCCCCGCACTACACGCGTCCCGAAGTCTGGCGCGGTATGCCCGTGCCAGACGTCCTGCTCTCGGGGCACCACAAGAACATCGAGCACTGGTCACGTGAAAAAAGTCTCGAGCTCACGTTGCGCACCCGGCCCGACCTCATTACAATCGCCGATTCTTCGGGTCTCCTCACCCGCGAGGACGTCAAGTTCCTGCGGTCGATGGGCGCGAAGATCGAATCCGGAGGGAAGCGCTGAGGCGCCTCGCTCCATCAACAACCCCCATCCTATCTGCGGCGGGCTTTAGTCCCCTAACAATCAGGCCGCATGAAGATGGCTACGGAGTAGAAAATGAATCTGATCCAGGTTCTCGAACAGGAAGAAATGGCCCGCCTCACGGCCGGCAAGACCATCCCCGAATTCCGCGCCGGCGACACGGTCATCGTGTCCGTCAACGTGGTTGAAGGCTCGCGCAAGCGCGTCCAGGCCTTCGAAGGCGTGGTCATCGCCCGTCGCAACCGCGGCATCAACTCCTCGTTCATCGTTCGCAAGATCTCCTCGGGTGAAGGCGTGGAACGTTCGTTCCAGACCTACTCCCCGACGATCGCCAGCATCGTTGTGAAGCGTCACGGCGACGTCCGCCGCGCCAAGCTCTACTACCTGCGCGAACGTTCCGGCAAGGCCGCCCGCATCAAGGAACGCCTCGTCCGCAAGGACGCCTAATTCCTTCCGGGAATCCAGGCACTTTGCCCTTGAACCCTCGTTTGTCCTTCGGGACGGCGGGGGTTTTTCGTTTTTTGGTCGTTTTCAGCCGTCCTTTTCCAAGAGCTTGGCGGACGCCCTGAGACGTCCCGAGCGACGTAGCGAAGAAGGTCGCCGGCCTTCGTCTCCATGGGCGAGCTCCGCCTTGAGCCAGCGGAGCTCTTCGTCGGGCACCATGGAGACGTCCCAACGAAGCTTCCCGTCGGCATAGTGGTCACCGGCCATGGAGTTGAAGCACCCGTCGAGAACGACGTACCTGATCCCGCCGTCGGAGAAGGCGTACCAGGTGCGCCCCTTCGCTTCGCCGGCGTTCTCCGTGTGGGCGAAAAAGTTGGCGGGTGAAATCTTGTCGAAGTCGTGGTTTCCTGCGACGAAGGGGGCGCGGGCCCTCAAAGCGCCGGAACTCGGCCTCCACTTCGTCGAGAAGGCGGATCGTCTCCTCCCGGGTGCCCGTCTTCCTGCAGTGATGGACGTCCGTCGTCCAACCGAAGGAAGAGACAACGTCGCGCGCGTCGGGAGAATCGGCGGCGGCCCGGACGATCCCTCGGGCGGAGAGAAGGAGCAGTCCGGCGGCGGACTGCAGAAAGACGCGGCGGTGCATGATGCGCTCCCGATGTTGAGACGAAGGCATTCTCTGCCGCGGGCGTTTCTTCTCTGTGACGCGGCGGGCGCTCCGCCCATCTCAGGGCCTTCTCCTAAGATGAATGCCTAGCGGCGTCAGAGCTGCCGCAAGGAAGCGGTTCTTTCCGGTGCGCAGCGCCCTGCGACGGTGCGTTCCGCGGCCTAGAATGCTCAATCCCTTCCCCGCGAATCTTTGTTTTCTGCAGAAGAAAGTGGGTGATGTTTAGGGAATTTCGATTTCACGGAGAGAAGAATGGCTGAAAACTACACGGTGACGCTGCCGCACTACAGCGTGGGTCCGAACTGCTACGAAGAGGTGGGCAAGGTCACGCGCTTCTACGGCAAGACCGTCGCCGTCTACGGCGGCGAGACCGCGCTCGCCAAGGCGGGTCCCGCGCTGAAGGCCGCGATGAAGGCGGCCGGCCTCGAGATCCTCGAATGGAAGGTCTACGGCAAGGACGCCACCAACGCCGCCGTTGAGCGCATCACGACGTCTGCGGCCGCGCAGAATGCCGACATGATCTTCGGCGTGGGCGGCGGCCGTGCGGTCGACACCGTCAAGACCGCGTCCGACATCCTCGACAAGCCCTTCTTCTCCTGCCCGACGGTGGCCTCCAACTGCGCTCCCGTCACCGCCATTGCGGTGATCTACAAGGAGGACGGGGCGCTCGATCACTACCACTTCCCGAAGCGCTGCGTCGAGCACTGCTTCATCAACACCTCCGTCATTCTCGACAGCCCCGAGGACCTCTTCTGGGCGGGCATCGGCGACGCGCTCTCCAAGCAGCCCGAGAGCCAGCTCGCCTCGCGCGGCAAGGAGCTCACGCACACGCCGCTCCTGGGCGTTCAGGTGGGCCTCGTCTGCGAGGAGCCGCTCCTCACCTACGGCCGCGAAGCGCTCAGCAACTTCCGTGAGAAGCGCGTGACCCGCGCCTTCACCGAGTCGGTGCTCGACATCATCATCTCCACGGGCATCGTCTCGAACCTCACGACGACGAAGGACAGCTACTACTACAACTCCTCGCTCGCGCACTGCTTCTACAACGCCTCCATGGTGCTGCCCGCCATTCACAAGCACCTGCACGGCGAAGTGGTGAGCTTCGGCACGCTCGTTCTCCATGCCGTGGACGGCAACGACGAGGCGTTGGAGCGCATGCTGGAGTTCAACCGTTCGGTAAAGCTCCCCATCACTTTGGGCGAACTCGACATCACGACGCCCGAACAGGTGGACGCCCTTGTGCACCGCGCGACCTCGATCAAGGAGTGGACGTGCGTTCCCTACGCCATGACGGAGGAGAAGTTCCGCGACGCCATCTACAAGGTCGACCGCCTCGGCCGCGAGATGATCGCGAACGAAGGAAAGTAGTCCCCGCAGCGTCCGGTCTCCGTCGGTCGGACGTTCGATGAAAACGCAGCAAAGCCGCAGCGCCTCTCCGTCGCCGCGGCTTTGTGCGTTTCTGCGGGCGGCGCATCCGTCCCGAGCCGCCGTGCGCCGATCATGACGGAAAGGCGCTTCCTCCACGCGGTTTCGCCTAGGACCTAGGCAAAAATCGTTTTTCCCCGGCCTCTATCCTCAAAAGAAAGGGAAAGGAGGCGCGTCCTGCTGGACGCGGCCTCCTCATGCAGGAACCGAGTTCTCGAAGGAAGGGAATCCGTCATGACGCGCACGACACTCAAGGCATCCGCCAAAGCACCTCTTTTTGCTGCAGCTCTCGCGGCGCTGCTCCTCGAGCCCGCAGGAGCCCAGGCCGCCGCGCCCGAAGTCCTCACCATCGCGGTGAACGCAGGCTTCACGACGATAGATCCCTGGGACGCGACGGACAACCTCTCGCGCACGGCGGCGCGCTCCTTCTATGAGAGCCTCTACACGTTCGACAAGGATCTCAAGCCCGTGCCGCAGTTGGCCGAGGGCGTGGAGGTGAGCGGCGACGGGCGCGTCTACACCTTCAGACTGCGTCGGGGCGTGAAGTTTCACGACGGCACGGAGCTCACCGCCGAGGCCGTGAAGATGAACTTCGAACGCGGCGCCTCGCCCGACCTGAAGCTCACGCGGCGCAACTTCTTCAACTTCGTCGAGCGTATTGAGGCGGTCGACAAGTACACCGTCCGGTTCACCCTGAAGAGCCCGATGACCGCCTTCCTCGAGCGCCTCTCGAACGGTACGGCGGCGATCATGTGCCCGAGCCTCATCGCGCGGGCGAAGACGAAGCAGGCGACCGCCTTCGAGGCCTGCGGCACGGGTCCCTACAAGCTCGTGCGCTTCCTCCCGTCCGAGGAGCTCGTGGTCGAGCGCAATCCCGACTACCGCGTGCCGGGACTGCCGAAGTTCCAGAGCCTGCGCTGGATGCCGGTCGTTGAAAACAGCACCCGCGCGGCGATGCTCCAGACGGGCGAGGCGCAGTTCATCCAGATGGCGCCGGTCGAGCAGATTCCGGTGCTCAAGGCCGAGAAGGACCTCGTCGTGGACGTGGTGCCGTCGGTCGTCATGCGTTACATGTCGCTCAACATGAACGAAAAGCCCTTCGACAATCCGAAGGTGCGGCAGGCGATCAACTACGCGATCAACAAACAGGCGCTCTGCAAGGTCGCCTACAACGGCTACGCGCGGCCCGCCGACGGCGTGATTCCCGGGCAGATCCCGAACGCCGTCAAGCTCGGCCCCTGGCCCTACGATCCGAAGAAGGCGCGCGAGCTTCTGAAGGAGGCGGGCTACCCGAACGGCTTCACGACGAAGCTCTGGTCGGCCTACAACAACACGACCGCGCAGAAGATCATGCAGTTCGTGCAGCAGCAGCTCGCGCAGGTCGGGATCAAGGCCGAGGCGCGCGCACTTGAGGCCGGGCAGCGCGTGCAGGTCTCCGGCAACAAGGACCCGAAGAAGGCGCCCAACCGCATGTACATCATCGGTTGGTCGAACTCCACCGTGGATCCCGACTGGGGGATGCGGCCGGCGCTCTACTCCAAGAACCAGCCGCCGGTGCTCAACAACGAGGCGTACTACGCGAACCCGAAGGTGGACGCGCTCTTCGATGCGGCCCTGGCCGACACCGATCCGGTGAAGCGTGCGGCCGAGTACAAGGAGCTCCAGGAAATTGTCTGGAAGGACGCGCCCTGGGCGTTTCTCGTCTTTGAGGACGTCACGTCGGCGTCCTCACGGCACCTCGTGAACTTCAACACCCTGGCCGACGGGAGCTTCGAGTTCTACTCGGCCGAGTGGAGGGAGTGAGGATCGCGGACGGGCTTTGCCGAACGACGCCGCTTCAAAGACGGCGAAGCGGCGCGAAGGCGTGCGGATGCAGCGACGCCGCCCGAAATGGATCCGGGCGGCGTCGAAGGGAAAAATTGGCGTGTTGAGCGAGAAGCGGCTTATTCGGCGCTCTTGCGGCGGTTGCTGCCCGCCACCATGTCGAAGCGGAAGAACCGGCATTCGAGCGGCCCGTTGAAGAGCACGATCTTGCGCGATTCCTTGAGGCGCATCTGCCCCGGCAGCAGCCGGTCGGAGGTGAGGAGCCAGGCGGTCCAGCCGGCGAAGTTCGATTTGAGCGCGGAGGCGAACTCGCGCATCATCGCCGCGATCGAGGCGGACTTCGGGTTCGACTGTTCGCCGTAGGGCGGGTTCGCAATCACGAGTCCGCCTTCGGCCCCTTCGGGCGGGCGAACCTCGCGGGCGTCGCCCTGGGTGAAGGTGATGCGGCCGTCGTCCAACATTGCCGAGAACCCCGCGCGGCGGGCGTTCTCAATCGCCTTTTCGACCACGATCGAGGAGATGTCGTGGGCCTCGATCCTCACCTTCGCGTGGAGGTTCACCGCGGCGCGGGCGTCCTCCTTCATCTCACGCCAGAGGTCGAGGTCGAACCCTTCGAGGTGCTCGAAGTCGAAGCGCCGGTTGAGGCCCGGAGCCATGTTGGCGGCGATCGAAGCCGCTTCGATCGCGATCGTGCCCGAACCGCAGAAGGGATCCACGAGGGGCTTCTCGGGCGTCCACCCGGAGAGCATCAGGAGCGCCGCGGCGAGGTTCTCCTTGAGCGGCGCTTCGCCGTGTTCGAGCCTCCAGCCGCGCTTGAAGAGCGACTCGCCGGCGAGGTCGATGTAGAAGCTCACGTGGTCGAACGTGAAGTAGGCCTCGATCCGGACGTCCGGGCGCCGGCGGTCCACCGAGGGGCGGCGGCCGGCGAGTTCCTGGAAGCGGTCGCAGAGGCCGTCCTTGATGCGCAGCGTCGCGAAGTCGAGGCTCTCGAGCGGGCAGCGGTTCGCCGACGAATGGATGCGGAAGGTCGCGTCCGTGCCGAACCACTTCTCCCACGGGGTCTTCTTCGCGATCGCGTAGACGTCGCGACTGTCCCAGTACTCGTCGAATGCGACGCGCATCAGCACGCGGGTCGCCAGGCGCGAATGGAGGCAGGCGGCCATGCCGAGCTCGAGCCCGCCCGCAAACGAAACACCGCCCTTGGCGGGGCGGACGAGGTCCGGGTCGGCGTTGAGCGCGAGGATCTCCTCTTTGAGAAGGTCCTCAAGACCAAAGGGGCAGGGCGCGTAGAAGACAAAGCTCGGCATGACGGGATGGAGTCGGGAGAAAACGGTAAAACCATCATTTTAAAGGGCGGGGCCGGGCGTGGGCCGCTCTTCCGGATCTTTCCCAGGGCTGACGCACGGCGAAGTGGTCACTTCGTCGAACGATAGATCTCCACCAAC
>NZ_DAVZJY010000037.1:0-13705 GCF_052272535.1 Sutterella sp.
CGAAGGCGCAGCCGTTTCTCCCGCATCCCCATGCATCCATCCCGGGCCGGAGGCCCCTTGAGACATGACCACCATTCTTCACGACCTTGAACAAAACGCCGCCCGCTATGCCCAATGGCGCCGCGACTTCCATGAACACCCCGAGCTCGGCCTCGAGGAGGTCCGCACCGCCGGCATCGTCGCCCAACGCCTGAGAAGCTGGGGCGTCGAGGTGACCGAGCACGTCGGCCGCACGGGCGTCGTGGGCGTCGTGCGGGGCGAGCTCGGCCCCGGACGCACGGTGGGACTGCGCTGCGACATGGACGCCCTTCCGATGACGGAGACCGGGAGCTGCCCCTACCGCTCGAAGACCCCGGGAAAGATGCACGCCTGCGGCCACGACGGCCACACGACGATGCTTCTCGCGGCGGCGGAATACACGGCCGCCCACCGCGATTTCCATGGATCCGTGGTCTTCATCTTCCAGCCCGCGGAAGAGGGCTCGGGTGGGGCGCTCGAGATGATCAAGGACGGGCTCTTCGAGCGCTTCCCCATGGACGAGATCTACGGCATGCACAACTGGACGGACGTCGCTCCGGGCACCGTGAAGGGCCGCAAGGGTGCGGCCATGGCGGGCTCGGACTTCTTCACGATCCGCGTGAAGGGCCGCGGCGCCCACGGCTCCGCCCCGCAGCTCTCGGCCGATGCGGCCCTGGCCGCCGCCCTGATCACGACGTCCCTGCAGCAGATCGTCGCGCGCAACGTTGCGCCTCTGGATTCCGCGGTGGTTTCGGTGACGAAGATCCACACGGGTTCGGCGAACAACATCATCCCGGAGACGGCGGAGTTGGGCGGCTGCACGCGCTTCTTCTCGGACGAGACGGGAGCGCTGCTGCGCTCGCGGATCGAGACGGTCGCGAAGGCGGTCGGCGCGTCCGTAGGCTGCGCGGTTGACGTCGAATTCGAGGCGATCTACGCGGTGCTCGAGAACGTCCCTGAGCTCACCGACGCGATGCTCGACGCCGCACGCGACGTGGTCGGAGCGGACAAGGTCTCCTATGCGCAGCTCCCGCAGATGGGCAGCGAGGACTTCTCGTTCTTCCTCCGCCACGTGCCGGGCGCCTACGTGTTCTTGGGCGGCCAGGCGCCGCACGGGGCGAAGAACCTCCACAACCCGGGCTACGACTTCGACGACCGGGTTCTCGCGACCGGCGCGGCGATCTGGGTGACGCTCGCGAGGAAGCGCCTCGCGGCGTAGGACCGGGCGGATTCCGGACGAGTCCGGTTTTCCACCTGGCCGAAGCGTCTGGGCAGCCTCACGCGCAACCGCAAGCCCCCGACTCCTCGGCGGAGTGCGGGGCTTGCGTTTCGCCGAAGTGCTCAAGCCTGCGTCAGATGAGGGTAAGGAGGCGCGAGAGCATCCGCACGCGGCTCTCGATCGTGTCGACCAACAGGTACTCCTTCTCGGCGGCGTGGAAGCACCCGCCGGCGGGCGCGACGCCGTCCACGACGGGCGTGCCCGTCTGCGCGATGCGGTTCGCGTCCGACCCGCCGCCCGAGTCCACCCAGGTCGCCTTGAACCCTTCGAGGCGGGCGGCTTCGTCGATGAGGCCCGCCAACGCCTTCGCGGCGTCCGTGCAGGGCATGGCGGGAGATGAGGAGACGCGCACGGCCTCGACCGTGATGCCGTCCCCCCAATCTTCGCGCGCGAGCTTCTCGATGCCTTCGTCGATCGCCCGGCCGTCTTCGTCGCGCTTGAAGCGCGTGTCGATCTTCATGGTGCATTCGGCCGGAATCGTGTTGCAGACGGTGCCGCCCGAGATCACGCCCACCGTGACGCTCGTTCCCTTGCCTTCGTAGTCCTGCAGGGCACTCACGGCGATCGTGAAGCGGGCGGCGGCGAGAATCGCCGAGCGCCCGTCCTGCGGGTTGTTGCCCGCGTGTGCGGCGACGCCGTGCACCGTGACGCTCCAGACCGAGCGGCCCTTTCTGGAGCGCACGAAGGCGCCGCTTGCACGGCCCGGTTCGGAGACGACCACACGGCGGCACTTCTTCGCCATTGCCGCGAGCCAGGGGCGAGATGAGAGCGAACTCACCTCTTCGTCCGGGTTGTAGACCACGGCGACCGCGAGACGGTCGAGGTCCTCCTTCCGGGCGTTCTTGAGCGCGTGATAGATCGCGATCACGCCCGCCTTGCAGTCCGCGCACCCGGGGCCGTAGACGCGGCCGTCCTCGATCCGGAAGGGCTGCGCCGCGGCGGTGCCGTCCGGGTAGACCGTGTCGAGGTGGGCGTTGAACATGATGTCGAAGGTCTCGGCGCCGGGCTTGTTCGTCGCGAAGAGTCCGCGGCCCGCCTTGTGGCCGACGTCCACGAGCTCGGCCGTGAAGCCGATCGACTCGTAGTGCCGCTTCATGATTTCGGCAACGCGGGTGACGCCGGCGCAGTTGCCGCTGCCGCAGTCGAGGTCGACCACTTCCTTCAAGTCCGCGAGATAGGCTTCGAGCATGTTCTCCTCCTTCGGGGGTTCAATTGGCGTCCCGGCGTGCGGCGTTGACGTCCGCAGGGGTGACGGGGCCTGGAGTGCATTCTGCGCTTCCCAAGCGTCCGGGCGCATGCCGGGCTCGGCGGCGGGCGTTCGAGGGGGCGGATCTTCTTCCCGCGCATGGGTGACCCCGCCGCAGGTCTCCCGCCTCGACTCCCGGGGGATGCGCGTCACCCTCCGGCCGCGGGCGCATAATCATCGCTTCCGACTCTTTTCCGTGATATCCCTTTGGGAGGCGAACAACCCATGTCGATTCTTGCCGAGTTCGAGGCCCGCGCGCCTGAATACGCCGCCTGGCGGCACAGCTTTCACGAACATCCCGAGCTCGGGCTCGAGACGGTCTGGACGGAGGAGCAGGTGGCCGGCAAGCTCC
This sequence comes from Sutterella sp., assembly GCF_052272535.1. NCBI lineage: Bacteria > Pseudomonadati > Pseudomonadota > Betaproteobacteria > Burkholderiales > Sutterellaceae > Sutterella > Sutterella sp. The sequence goes on from NZ_DAVZJY010000037.1 coordinate 2,896, forward strand.
GCTCCTTCGGCATCGAGGTGACGACGGGCGTGGGCGGCCACGGCGTCGTGGGCGTGCTCGAGGGTTCGCTCGGGCCCGGCCGCCGCATTGGGCTGCGCTCCGACATGGACGCCCTCAAGATCACCGAAATGGGCGAATGCCCCTGGAAGTCGAAGGTCGAAGGGCTGATGCACGCCTGCGGTCACGACGGCCACATGACGATGCTCCTCGCCGCCGCCGAATATCTCGCGGCGCACCGCGACTTCAAGGGCACCGTGGTCTTCATCTTCCAGCCGGGCGAGGAGAATGCGGCCGGTGCTCACGCGATGATCGCGGACGGCCTCTTCAAGCGCTTCCCCGTCGACGAGATCTACGGCTTTCACAACTGGACGGACGTTCCCGTGGGCGAGGTGCGCTGCCGCCGCGGCCCCACGATGGCCGGCCAGGACTTCTTCGAGATCCACGTGAAGGGCAGGGGCGCCCACGCCTCCGCCCCGCAGCTCTCCTGCGACGCGGCGCTTGCCGCCGCGCTCATCACGACGGCGATGCAGCAGATCGTCGCGAGAAACGTCGCTCCGCTCGATTCGGCCGTGGTGTCCGTCACCACGATCCACACGGGGTCTGCGAACAACATCATCCCTGAGACCGCCGAGCTCACGGGCTGCACGCGCTTCTTCGCCGAGGAGACGGGCAGGCTCATCCGCCGCCGCATGGAGACGGTCGCGAAGGCCGTCGCCGAGTCGGTGGGCTGCACGGCTGAAGTGGTCTTCAAGGCGGGCGCCGCGGTTCTGATCAGCGAGCCCCACCTCGCCGACGATCTCCTCGCCGCCGCGAAGGAGGCGTTGGGCGACTCAAAGGCCGCCTTCGCCGAACTCCCGCAGATGGCGAGCGAGGACTTCTCCTTCCTCGCCCGCGAGGTGCCTGGCGCCTTCTGCTTCCTCGGCGGTCAGGCGCCCTACGGCGCCACGAACCTCCACAACCCGAAGTTCGACTTCGACGACCGCTCGATCGCGGCGGGCGCCGCCCTCTGGGTGTCGATCGTGCGCCGCCGTCTCGGCGCCGACTGATTCCCGCTGCAGCTCGAGGGCTTCTCCGGGGGCGCAGCTTCCCCGGAGCTCAAGCTCTCCCTCCCGCGCCCGGGCGCTTCCCCAACTCGGAAGTCCCGGGCGTCGTGTTTTTGTCGAGGCCGGGGCTCGGGTTGAGAGAATCAGGCAGTCTGTGGAAAGAATCCGGCTTCTGCATCCGGGGGCGCGGGGCATACCATTTCCCTCATCGAAAAGAACGCCGCACAGGCATCCGGGCATGGATGCCGGCGGCTTTTGAATGAAGGAACAAGGACCCCAAAATGCAGCCTTTTGATCTCTATCTTCCTACCCACACGGTTTTCGGCAAGGGCCGTATTGAAGAATTGGGCAAGTTGGTCGCGGGGCGCGGCAGCCGCGTCCTCATCACCTACGGCGGCGGCTCGGTCGTCAAGAGCGGCCTGCTCGCCGACGTGAAGAAGCAGCTGGCCGGGCTCGAGGTCTTCGAATTCGGCGGCATCGAACCCAATCCGAAGATCGGCACGCTGAGGAAGGCGATCGAACTCTGCCGCAAGGAAAAGATCGACTTCATGGTCGCCGTGGGCGGCGGCTCCGTGATCGACGGCACGAAGTGCATCGCCGCGGGCGTCTACTACGAGGGCGACGCCTGGGACCTCATGTACGACTCCTCGAAGATCGGCCGCACGGTGCCCTTCTTCGCCGTGCTCACGCTCGCCGCGACGGGCAGCGACTACGACAACTCGGGCGTCATTTCGAACCCGGAGACGAACGAGAAGCTCTTCCTCGCCGCCCCGAATCTCTTCCCCATCGCTTCGATCCTCGACCCGACCTACACCTTCACCGTGCCCGCCTGGCACACGGCTGCTGGCGCTTCGGACATCCTCTCGCACACCTTCGAGCAGTACTTCGTCGCCGAAGGGAACGAATTCTCCGACAGCATGTGCGAGGGCATGATCCGCACTGTGATGAAGTACACGCCGGTTGCGCTCAAGGAGCCTGAAAACTACGAGGCGCGCGCGGAACTCATGCTCGCGAGCTCCTTCGGCTGCTGCGGGCTGCTCTCGATCGGGCGCACGCCTTCGCCCTGGCCCTGCCACGGCATCGAGCACGAGATCTCCGCCTGGACGGACATCACGCACGGTGCGGGCCTCGCGGTCATCACGCCGCACTGGATGCGCTGGAGCCTCAACGAAAAGACGGCGCCGCGCTTCGCGCAGTACGGCGAGCGGATCTTCGGGCTCGCGCACAACGACGATCCGATGGTGACGGCCAGCGCCGCCATCGACCGCACCGCGGAGTTCTTCCGTTCGATCGGCATGCCGGCGAAGCTCTCCGAGATGGGCGTCACGGCCGAGCACTTCGGCGACATGGCCGACCATGTGCTCGCGCACTGGTTCCCGCTCGACGGGGCCTTCCGGCCGCTCGACCGCGAGGGGATTCTGGCGATTCTGAACGCTTCGCTCTGAGGCGAACCGACTCCTCTTTCGCGGACCTTCTTCTGAGTTTCGACTCCTTTTCTCGGAGGAGGGTCCGCGGCGTTTCCGCCCTGGAGGAGGCATTCTCCGCCGCTCGAAGCGTCGGAGAGATCCATGCGCCCGAGGCGACGATGTTCCGCGTCTGAGGGGCGGCCTGCCCGCAGAGAGGCCCGTGACCGTTTGAGAGAATGGTTGCGGGCCTTTTTCTTGGCCACAGTTTGGTGGGCGGTCCCAAGCACAACCGCCTCGGGCCGCTGCATCCTTCGCGCAGGTGCAACCCGACATCACGGTGAAGGACCGCTTTGGGAAGCTCATCCGGCCGCACGAGTGGTACATGGTGCCGCTCAACGTGGTGGACGAACTCATCACCCACATAGAAAAGGGCGACGCCGAAGGGCTCGTCTACGATCCGACGAAGGCGGCGTTGGTGCGGAAAGGGCGCGCCGCAAAGGCTCAGCGCCTTTCTTGATGGACGGGATGCCCCCTTGAGCAAAATCTGAGAGAAACATGATGGGCGGCCCGGATGGGCGTGGCTAGAATGCCCCCATGCATTCCCAACCGGAGTCCGTCACCATGCACAACATCCGCAGCGTCCGCCGCGTCGCCGCCGTTCATGATCTTTCAGGCGTCGGCCGCGTTTCGCTCACCGTCGTGATCCCGATTCTCTCCACCATGGGGTTCGACGTCTGTCCGCTGCCGACGGCGATCCTCTCGAACCACACGCAGTATCCGCACTTCAGCTTTCTCGACCTCACCGACGAAATGGAGAAGATCATCCGCGAGTGGGAGCGCCTGAAGGTGGACTTCTCGGCGATCTACTCCGGATACCTCGGCTCTCCGCGCCAGACGCAGATCGTCTCGAACTTCATCGACCGCTTCCGCAAGCCCGACACCCTGGTGGTCGTGGACCCGGTCCTGGGCGACAACGGCAGGCTCTACAGCAAGATGACCGAGGAGATGGTCGCGGAGATGCGTCTTCTCGCGAAGAAGGCCGACGTACTGACGCCCAACCTCACGGAGCTCTTCGCGCTTCTCGGGCGTCCGTACCGCAGTGAATGCTCGGACGCAGAACTCAAGGACGCGATCATTGAACTCTCCGAAGGGGGGCCCGACACCGTGATCATTACGGGCGTGCCCGTGCAGGGGCAGCCCTCGCTCACGTCCGTGATCGCGCGCAGCCGCTCGGACGGCCGCACCTGGAAGGTGACCTGTCAGTACATGCCCGCGCACTACCCTGGAACGGGCGACGCCTTCACGAGCGTCGTCACCGGAGCGCTCCTGCAGGGCGACAGCCTTCCGATTGCGCTCGACCGCGCCGCGCAGTTCATCCTGCAGGGAATCCGCGCCACCTTCGGCTACCAGGGCGACAACCGCGAGGGAATTCTGTTGGAGCGGGTGCTCCCGAACCTCGCGCTCCCGATTCAGTCGGCGACGTACGAGCTCGTGTGACGACGGGGAGGCGGCCCGGGAAGCCCCCGAGCCCATGTTGGAGCCGCGCACGAACCGGAGTAGATTCAACGGCATGCGCACCCTTCTTCTCCTCGTCCTCCCGATCCTCGCCGGCCTGCTGCAGCCCGTGACGGCTGCGGCGGGCGAAGGCCGTCCGACGGTGACAATCGCGTTGGTGGACACGTTTTCTCCCGACTTCTACATCAACGTCTATTCGCCGACGATCGACCACCTGATCGCAGCGCTTCCTGACTTGAAGCTGCGGATGGTCGAGATTGATTGGCGAGACGTCGAGGGCGGCATTCGCCGTGAGAAACCCGACTTTCTCGTTGTTTCGGGCTCAGCCTTCGTGAGTCTGCTCGATTCTGCGGGTGCGCATCAGGTTGCTACGCGCGAACCGAGAACGAGCGCGGATGTCTCGCGCACCGTGGCCTCCACCCTCATCGTTCGGCGCGGCGACGGAGCAAATTCGCTCTCCGAGTTGAAGGGCCGCACCGTAGCCGTCTCAGACCGCACGAGCTTTGACGGTTGGCTCATCGCTCAGGGAGAACTCGCCCGCGAAGGGTGGGATCCCGACCACTTCTTCCGAGAGGTCCTTGAGACCGAATACGGCATCCCAGACGTAGCCGCCCTCGTGAAGCTCGGCGTCGCCGACGCGGGCGTGCTCTCCACCTGTGAATACGAGAGGCTCCTCGCCGACGGATTGATCAATCGACGGGACTTCCGGATTCTCAACGAGCGTCCGGCCGACGGCGGGTGCGTCAGAAGCACCGAGCGCTATCCGGATGTCGTCTTCGCGTCGCTTCCGAGCGCCTCCTCGGACGTTGTGCGCGCCGTCACGGTGGCGCTTCTTTCGATGCCCGAAAAGAATCACGACTTTCGTTGGACGGTCTGCAACGACTTCCGGCAGACGTTCGATCTGCTGCGCACGCTCAAGACCGGGCCCTTCGCGCATCTGCGCGACATGAGTCCCGCCGCGCTCTGGGCGCGGTGGCGCACGGAAATCCTGTTGGGTCTCGGGCTTGTATTGGCGGTGCTCTTTCACATCGTCTCGATCAATCTTCTTGTGCGTCGACGCACCGAGGAGCTCTCCGAATCCCTGCAGCAGACGAAGCGCTTCTACGACGAGGCGCAGGATGCGCGGCAGAAGCTCCTCTCGCTCGAGCGGACCTCGATCGTGGCGCAGCTCTCCTCGATGTTCGCGCATGAGATCAAGCAGCCCCTCATGAACATTTCACTCTACGCGGGCGCATTGAGAATGCTCCTCTCGAAGGACGGACGGTGCGGCGGCAAGGCGGAGGGGCTTCTCGACGCCATCGGCGACGAGGTGAAGCGCTCGTCGGACATCGTCGAGCATGTCCGGTCCTATGCAAAGAAGCAGAAGCGCACTCCGGTGCTCTGCGACCTCTCGCAGATTGCGCGGGATGCAGTCGGGCTTGCGCAGAGCGCAGGCGTTCCGATAGTGCTTGGGGATCTCCTCGCCGCTCCGATTCTTGCCGACCCGTTCGAAATCCAATTCGTGGTCCTCAACTTTCTGAAGAACGCTCTGGCTGCCGCTGCCGGCGTACCGAATGGCCGCGTGTGGCTTTGCGTCGAAAAGACGCCAGATGGATGCCGACTCATGGTTTCCGACAACGGACCGAGGCTCTCCGACGAGGTCTTCAACCGGCTCGGCAGAACGGGGGCGAGCACGAAGACGGACGGTCTGGGATTCGGACTTGCCATCGCCACGGCGATAGCCGAGCGCAACTGCGGACACTTGGAGTTCGAACGAATCGAGCCGCAGGGGCTGCGCGCAACTCTGGTGCTCCGCACGCCTGCGGGCTTGGGCAACATCCTGCAAGAGGAGAAGCACAATGCTTCCTGATGAGAAGAAGAGCCGGGCCGTCGTGCGCCTGGTGGACGATGATCCGACGGTGCTTCGCGCACTTTCAGTCTTTCTGGAGATGGCTGACTGGCGCGTTCGTGCCTTCCAGAGCGGAGCGGACTTCCTCGCCTCTGATCTTTCGGAGCCGGGCTGCGCCGTGCTTGACGTGCGCATGCCGGGCATGACGGGAATTGAATTGCAGCGGGAGATGAACGAGCGTGGCGTCGATCTGCCTGTGATCTTTCTCTCCGCCCACGGCGACATCGAAATGGCCGTTGAGGCAATCAAGCATGGGGCAAGGACCTTCCTTGTGAAGCCGCCCGACACGGAGAAGCTTCTCGCAGAAATCGAAGGTGCGGTTGAGGCGAATTTCGAACATCGCCGCTCGGTCGCCTGGGCGCGGAGTCTCCAGGCGTCATGGGACGGGCTTACGCCTGCAGAGCAACAAGTGGCGTCCATGGCTGCAAAGGGCCTCACGACGAGCGTCATCGCTGAAGTGCTCGGCGTCGCTGAGCGCACGGTGAAGTCGCAGCGCGCTTCAATTCTCGAGAAGCTTGAGCTTGCAAACGCCGTCGAGCTTGCCGACTTTGTACACGAACTCCATGAGGCCGAAGTTCTTGCCGGAGGTGTCGGAGGACGATCATGACGAGGACGCGTCCGCGGTTTGACCGCAGATCTCTGCTGATGTTGGGTGCCGTCGGCATGCTGACTTCGGGCTCCGCCTTCATGACCGCCAGGGCCGATCCAATCTCCTTCTTTACGGAAAGTCTGCCCGTCAAAGATTTTCATACGGAGGATGGTGCGCTCGAGAACCCGGACCTCGTCACCGACGTGCTTGTGGTGGGGGGCGGTGCAGCCGGCCTCTGTGCAGCGGTCGCGGCTGCGGAGGCGGGCGCGAAGGTGCTTCTTCTGGAAAAGGCCTCCGCCTTAGGAGGGGACACGCTCATCTCCGGGGGCTACTACAACGCGGTGGATCCTGCGCGGCAGCGGCTGCAGGGAATCACCGACAGCGTTGAAGCCTTCTGCGCGCAGATGCTTGCGGTGAGTGGAGGGTTCAGTACGCCTGCGGTGGTTCACGCCCTTGCCTCCGGAGCCGGCGAAACGCTCTCCTGGCTCGAAGCCCACGGGCTTGCCTTCCTGCCGCGGGTCATGGAGGTCTACGGGAGCATGTTCCCGCGCGCCCACAAGCCGATTCTGCCGCGCGGCACGGGTTGGATCCGGGCACTTTCAGAATCCGCCCTCGCTGCAGGCGTACAGATCCGGACGAATGCGGCGGTTGTGCGTCTCATGCGGGACGAGGCGTCGGGGGGCGTTTCTGAGGCTCTTGTCGTGATGCGCTCGGGAAGCGGCGCAGTGCTTCATCGCGTCCGTGCCCGTCGCGGCGTGGTGGTTGCTTCGGGCGGGTACGGAGCCAATCCAAAGTTGGTTGCGGAAGCCTCTCCCGACTTGGCAAAGCTTCCGGTGGACAGTTCTCCGGGATCCACTGGCGAAATGCTTGAGGCGGCGCGCCGGGTCGGTGCCGACATCGTCAACCTCCGGTTCATTGAATGCGTGCCGGGAAGCCGTGCGGGCATGGGCTTTCCCATCCGCCTTGACTACATCCCGCAGCGCATGATCATGGTGGACCACCTCGGCCGGCGCTTCGTTGATGAAACGGGATCGCGCGCGGAGGTGGCCGAAGCGATTCTCAGAGCAGGCTCGCCCGCTTGGGCGATTGCCGACGCCGATGCCGTGCGCTCCTTCGACGCCCATGAGCAGAAGAATCTCTATCGCGGGCTCTATGCCGGAGAGGCTTATCGCGAGCAGACCCCCGAGGCGCTCGCTCGTGTGCTTGGACTTGATCTGGATGTCTTTCGTGATTCCATGACCTCGTCGGTTGCCCGAGAGCGGCTGCGCGCCCGCCCGTTGTGGGCCACGGGACTGCATCTGCGCGTGCACTCCACGCTCGGCGGAATACGAATCGACGAGCACGCCCGAGCGCTGAGTCCTTTGGGAGAGCCCGTTCCCGGACTCTGGGCGGCCGGCGCCGCCACCGGCAACGTTCACGGCCGCACGCGCATCGGCGCCAACGGCCTCAACTGTGCAGCGGTCTTCGGCCGCCTCGCCGGACTCGGCGCTGCACGTATGCCTTCCTTGGTTCAGAGGGGAGATTAACGGGCGGCATTCATCTCCGATTCTCAGCGTTTGTCAAGGTCCCTTCGGCCGATGTCGTGCGGGTGGCCTCCTCCTAAAGTAAGTCTCGTTCAAAAGAGCGGCGGCGCGAAGACAATGCGCCGCACGCCGGACCACTAAAGGAGGTCGAGAGCGGATGCGCAGAGCGGCGAAAAAGCCGCGGTGGCGCGCGTTCCCTCGGCCGCCGAAGAGAAAGGAGAAGTGAACATGACTACGAATCGCCGCAATTTCCTCAAGGGCGCCTTCGGCGGTACGGCCGCTGCAGTTGCCGCTCCGGCGGCCCTCTTTGCCGGTGAGGCCCAGGCGGCCGATCTGCCGAAGAAGTGGGACATGACCGCCGACGTCGTGGTCTGCGGCTACGGCGGCGCCGGTGCGACGACCGCCATCGTTGCGGCCCAGAACGGCGCCAAGGTTCTCGTGCTCGAAAAGAACCCTGAAAACGCCCACATCTCCAACACCCGCATGTCGGGCGGCATCTTCCACTGCCCGTTCAAGGACGGCGACAAGAAGGCTCTGCAGGACTACGCGCAGGCCATGTTCTCCGGCGAAAACATTCCCTGGAAGGAAGAGGGCGAAATGCCTGAGTACTCCGTCGAATGTGCGAAGCTCTGGGCCGAACTCTCGCCCACGAACCTCGACTTCCTCCAGAGTCTTGATCCGGAATTCATCGGCGGCTCGCAGCCGGGCTTCAACAAGGCTTCGTTCCCGAACTTCCCGGGCGCCAAGGAGTGCAAGTACAACGCCTACCGCGCGACCTACTCGAAGCGCATGAAGAACTTCAACCAGCCTTCGTACCACAGCCCGAAGCTTGAGACGAGCTCCGGCGAGGCCTTCTGGCGCTGCCTGGAGGAAGGCGTGAAGAAGCAGGGCGACAAGATCAAGGTCGAGTGGGAGACCCCCGCCTTCAAGCTCTACAAGAACGCCAAGGGCGACGTCGTGGGCGTCGCCGCCACGCACAAGGGCAAGACCGTCAACGTCCGCGCGAAGAAGGCCGTCGTGCTCTGCACGGGCGGCTACGAATACAGCAAGCCCATGCGCCAGGCCTTCCTTGAAGGGCCGGGCGTCGAAGGCTGGGCCTTCTACGGCACCACTTCGAACACGGGCGACGGCATCGCAATGGGCATGGCCGCCGGCGCCGGTCTGCAGAAGGTCGGCAAGGCCGCCGCGCGCGTGATCGTCCCGACGCAGAAGCGCTTCAACGGCATGCGGATCGGTTCGATTACGCCGTCCGTGGGGGCCCCGAACTCGATCGTGGTGGACAACTTCGGCAAGCGCTATGAAGCCGAGACGAAGGTGACCGACAACCCGAGCCGCTACTTCTTCTACAAGGCCGCGGTCGAATTCAACATTACCACGCTCGCCTATCCGCGCACCCCGTCCTGGATGATCTTCGACGAGACGCTGCGCAACCGCATGCCGCTCGTTGCTCTTGGCATCTCCGTCGTGGGCTACGACATGGTGCAGTGGGACGCGAAGAACGAAGAGGCGATCAAGTCCGGCCTCGTTCTGAAGGCTGACACCATCGAGGAGCTCGCTGAGAAGATCAAGAACCATCCGGAGAACAAGAACCGCATGGTCCCGGAGAACCTCGTCGAAACGGTCGCTCGCTTCAACAAGTTCTGCGACGAGAAGAAGGATGAGGACTTCAATCGTCGTCCTGCGACGTTGGGCAAGGTCGAAGCCGGCCCCTTCTATGCGATGCCGCTCGTTGCCGGCGGTCCGAACACGAAGGGCGGCCTGCTTGCCGACGCCGACCGCCGCGTGCTCACCTGGGAGGGCAAGCCCATTCCGCATCTCTACTGTGTTGGTGAGATCGCTTCGGTGCTGAAGTTCGTCTACCAGGGTGGCGGCAACCTGACGGAATGCCTCGTCTATGGGCGCAACACCGGCAAGATCGTGGCGAAGCTGCCGAACACGGCCGTCTGAGGCGCGGTCCGTACGCGGGCAGGAAGCCGCTTTGATGCGGCACCTGCATGAAGCGGAGAAGGGGAGCGGGCTCTCATCGGGTTTCGCTCCCCTCGTTCACTCTTCCTCAAAAAGAACAAATCATGAAGACCCCACTGAAAACCACGCTTCTTGCTCTCGCTGCATTCGGTCTCCTTGCTTCCGGAGAGATCTGGGCCGCGGATGCGGCTCCCGCTCCAGCACAGGGAAAGTTTCTCGCTGACCGTCATATGGCGCGAGGCCTCAAGTGCGAGAGCTGCCATACGCCCGACCACAAGGTGAAGCAGTCCGGCGACTACGACGTCTGCGTGGACTGCCACGGCGACTACGAGGCAATGATCAAGAAGACCGACGGGCGCTATCAGGTCAACCCGCACGCACAGCACGAAGGGGTGCTGCCTTGTACGGAATGCCACAAGGGACACAAGCCCGGCGTCAATTACTGCGGTCAGTGTCATTCGTACACCTACCAGGTGCCGTGATTGCCGGCGCTTCGGGCGCGAACTTCTTCGAAGACTTTGAATGCAAATGGGGAGCGAGCCGCCAGTCGCGGCCACTCCCCGTTGCATTCCGTCCGGCAAGCCTCCGGCAGGCGGGCAGTCCATGACCTCCGAGGAGTCCGACTGCACGGCAATGCGTGCGACGTCCGACACCCCCTCACGCTGCCCTGTTGGAGGCCGTCGTTCTGGATCGACGCCGCCGAACGGAGTCGCGATTCGTTGGGAGAAGATCACATGCGGCGGGAGCGCCATAAAAATGAGGTCGACAAGTGCCGACCTCAAAAATTCAGGACATGGAAATGCCGGTCTACTGGGAAATGGCTATTCCAAGGGGAGCAAGAACAAGAAGACGCTCGAGCGTGAAGCCCGGGCTGCAGCGGC
>NZ_DAVZJY010000038.1:0-13640 GCF_052272535.1 Sutterella sp.
AACTCCGTCACGGAAGACGGAGTATCTCACGACACACCTTGTCGGACTCCCTCGCTACATGTACCGCATTCTCTTCCTGCTCTTCATTGAAGCCCGTCCGGACCTCAAGTATGCACCGATTGCCAACGATGTCTACCAGAGTGGGTACGCCTTCGAGGGCTTGCGCGAAATTGAGAGCCGGCCGCTTTTGACGGACGAGGACCGCAATGGTCGTTTCTTCAACGACTCCATCAATCTGCTCGTCACGTTCTTCGCGAACGGCACCGACGGAAAGAGCGCACGTCTTTCTGCTTCGCCAAGTGAAGTCGTGCACGGCATGCATCAGATCTTCGGCATCAGCGCCTTCCAGGGCTCTCTCTTTGACCTTTCCAAGACGCCGAAGCTCAACAAGGTCGTATTCACCAACGAAACGCTGCAGCAGGTTGTTCGCCTGATGAGCCTCTCGGATACCGGCCGCGGTCGTGGTCGTCGTCAGGGACGCGGACGCATTTCGTACGCCCACCTCGGCATCCATCAGCTCGGCGCCGTCTATGAAGCCCTGCTTTCCTATCGCGGCTTCTTCGCGCAGGAAGACCTCTACGAAGTCTCGCCCGATCCGTCCAAGCGCGATGAGTTCGAAGCGGGCTACTTCGTCACGAAGGCTGAAATCGATTCCGGCCACTATACCGACGATCAGAAGGTGTTCGAAACCAATACCCTTGGCGAACGCGTTCTCAAGGTTTATCCGAAGGAAACCTTCATCTATCGTCTGACGGGACGCGAACGCGAAAAGTCAGCCTCCTACTACACGCCTGAAATCCTCACCCAGTGCCTGGTCAAGTACGTTCTCAAGGAATACTGGGAAACCGTGATCGACAAGCTTCCGGATGACAAGGCCAAGGCCGAGCGAATCCTCAAGCTCAAAATCGCCGAGCCGGCACTGGGATCCGCAACCTTCTTGAACGAAGCCATCAATCAGCTTGCCGCCAAATACATGGAGCACGCCCAAAAGGCCGCAGGCGAACGTCTCTCGCAGGAGAAGTACAACGAAGAGCTTCAGCGCGTGAAGATGTACCTCGCCGACAACAACGTGTTCGGCGTCGACTTGAATCCCGTCGCCGTTGAACTCGCTCAGGTTTCGCTTTGGCTCAACGCGCTCTCTTCAGACAAGTTCGTGCCTTGGTTCGGTTTGCAGCTGCAGTGCGGCAATTCGCTCCTTGGCTGTCGCCGTCGTGTGTGCACGGCCCAATCAGATGACGGCAAGAAATGGTACTTCAGTGCACCGCACGAATTGACGAATCGGGATCGCAATCAAGACGAGGTCTGGCAGTTCCTCCTGCCTGATCCCGACATGATCAACTACGCCGACAAGGACATGAAGGCCGTCTACGAAAACGACTTCAAGAAGCTGGCCGCCAAACGCAAGGCCTTCAACAAGTCCTTCACTCACGACGAAGTTACTCAGCTCCAGCAACTGTCTGCCATGGTAGACCAACACTGGGATGCATGGGCTGAAGAACTTGCACGAATTCGCACATCCACGACGGATCCGTACGACATTTACGGACATACGGCCGAAAGACATGTCATCTTGTCCTATGAAGCCAAGAATGCTCTTGCCGAATCTACCCGGGTGGGTGACGGAAGTATGGACTCCGGCCATTTCACGCGTCTTCGCACGGCAATGAACTACTGGTGTTCGCTTTGGTTCTGGCCCATCAAGGAAGCCGACTCCTTCCCGAGTCGGGCAGACTTTATTGCCGACATGGGCGCCATTCTTGCCAGCGAGGTCTACGGCATCGAAAAGCTGGAAGATCAGCAGCCCACTGATCTTTTCTCTGCCCTTGAAGAAAAGGAGACTGAATCGTTTGCTGAAGACGATTCCGGTAGTTTGCTTGAAGCCGAACTCGATGCCAATCCGCGCCTGCATATTGCACGCATAGTCGCCGATCGCCTTCGCTTCTTCCATTGGCCGCTTCGCTTCGCTGACATTCTCTACAAGACGCCTGATGGCTCCCCCACCGGCTTTGACATTACGTTGGGGAACCCTCCCTGGAGAGTCGCCTCATGGAACTCTAGTGCTGTTATCGGCGATTTCTTACCGTATGTGCTTTTCGAAAAAGAAAGTGCACCTACTATTAGAAAACGACTTCTGCAAGAAGTTGACGGCCGTCTCTGGATCGACATGCATGAAGACCTGTCTCTAGCATGGAGAACCGAATACGAAGAGGCTGCAGGAACTCAGAATTTCTGTGGTAGCGCCAGTAATTATCCCGAGTTGGATAAGTGCCGCATGGATCTTTTTAAAGTTTTTCTACCACTCGCCTGGTCTAATGCAGCTGCCGACGGTGTTCAAGGCTTTGTTCATCCATTAACTGTTTTTACAGAAACTAATGGATTAACGCTGAGAAAAAGTGCCTATCGACGAAGCCGTTATATCTTTCAGTTCACGAATGAGCGAAAGCTATTTCCTGAAGTACACAATGAAACGCAATTCTGTCAAGCAATTTACGGACCCACCCTTTCGAAAACAACCATTAAAGCGATAATGAATGTCTTTCATCCTAAAACCATCGATGAGAGCTTTACCTCGGATGACAAGGGGATAGTTGAGGGGATTAAAGATTCCAACGGGAATTGGAACCTTACCGGACATAAGGATCGCGTAATTTATTTAGACAATGAAGCATTGGCAATGATCGGCCTTGTCTTTGACACTGATCCTAAAGCGCCCGTTTTGCCTAACATTCACTGCGAATCCCTGCTACAGATTCTTGAAAAATTTGGTCAGGCTCCTTGTCGAATCAAAGATGTCAAAGACCTTACGATCTCTTCAATGTGGAACGAAACGACCGCAAGAGTTGATGGCACCATTCGAGAATTTCCTAAGCTATCAACGAAGCGTCCCGCATCCTTTGACAAGCTCATTCTCAATGGACCGCACCTGAGCGTGGGAAGTCCTCTTTTCAAAACACCACGAAATCCTTGCACGAGTAATAAGGCATGGTCAGTCATTGACCTTGAAGCCATTCCTGATGACTATGTGCCTCGTGCCAAGTATGAACAGGCTTGCGATCAGGAAACTTATGACGCTCGGCAGGTAAAGTGTGAATGGGATAAGGTAATCAACGTTGTCCAGACAAAGACAAACGGCATTACTCAAGAAGATCAACCTACTCCGTTCGATAGGCATTGGCGCATTGCCTATCGCGAAATGGTCGGTACTGATAGTGAACGAACACTAACATCTGCTATTTATCCTCCAGGTGTGTCTTGGGTCTTTACCATTCACGGAATTTCTACACCTAACTTTCATACCATCCTAACAATTGCAGCCAATTTTGCATCACTACCAATGGATGCAGCTGTGCGACAGCTGGGTAAGGGGCATCTACAACCATCAGTGATTAAGAGCTTACCTTTTGTTGCATACAAAGAATCTGAAAGCGCCATCATGTGCAGAATTCTAGGTTTGAATTGCCTGATTTCGGATTACAAGTCTTGTTGGTCTGAGCAATATTCAACCGAATGGAACACCGACTACTGGACTCAAATCAAATCCGGCCTCAATGCAGAGTGGTTTAAGAATTTGTCCAACTCGTGGAATCGTAACTGTGCTCTACGTTCGGACTTATCCCGTCGACAAGCCTTGCTTGAAATCGACGTTCTCACTGCGCACGCCATGGGCTTTACGTTGGAAGAACTCAAGACGCTCTTCCGCATGAGGTTCCGCGTAATGCGTGACTATGAGCAGAACACGTGGTACGACCAGAAGGGACGAATTGTGTTTACGACTAACGCCGGCTTGCCCGGTGTCGGCCTGCCCAACAAATCTCGCCCCAAGGATGCTGCAGAAGGCATTACATATGCAATCAACGGCAACGCCTGTTCGGACAAGGGCCTTGGTTTTGAGGATGTCAAGAACATGAAGGAAGGCTTTGTCTCCAAGACCTTCCCAGACGACAGCATGACTGACGGCACTCCTGAAATGCGCACTGTGACCTATTACGCTCCGTTCTTCAAGATGGATCGTGAAAAGGACTACGAGACCGCATGGCGCGTATTCGGCAAACGCTTCGGATGGACGGACATCCCCTAATTTCAGGTCAAGAGCAACGATTAAGACGTCAAATGTCCCAGAGGTTGCATATACTCAACATGAGATTGCAGCCTCTGAGGCACAACTAGGATCAGGAACATCAGCATGCTTCCAAGCGTGGTAGAGAAAGACATTGAAGACGGCGTGCGCTCGTTTATCGAGCGCGAGTTCCCTGTAGCAACACCCGGGTTCCGCTCCGGACGTGATTTCGAGCAATCCATGGTGGACGATTTTCTCGCCAAGCGAGAGAACTTCATCAAGGGGCCCTGGTTGGAAATTCGTCGTCCCTTCCGCAAGGGCGACGAAGACATGACTGAAGTTCTTCCCTACTTGTCCGGGCGTTGCGACATCGGCACGGACCTTACGCCCTATCAGCATCAGCTTGTCTCCTTCAAGCGTCTGCGCATGCCCGGCGGCAAATCCACCATTGTGGCCACGGGCACGGGTTCGGGCAAAACGGAATGCTTCCTTTACCCGATGATGGATTACGTGCTCAGCGCACTTGACACCGGCGTCAAAGGGATCAAGGCCATCATCATTTATCCGATGAATGCCCTGGCCTCCGACCAGGCGAAGCGTCTTGCGGACTTGTGCTTCAAAATCCGAGAAAGCATCGGCGTTCTGCCGTCCGTGGGCCTGTTTACCGGGGCGCCCGGCGAGAAATCCGTCCGCATGGACGACAAGCGTCTTCTTTGCATTACCGATCGCAAGACGCTGCGTGACAATCCCCCCGACGTTCTGATCACCAACTACAAGATGCTTGACTACCTCTTGCTTCGCGAAGAGGATCAGCCGCTGTGGAAGAATACGAACAAGGATGTCTTGCGCTATCTGATCGTCGACGAACTTCATACCTTTGACGGTGCTCAGGGTACTGACCTGGCGTGTCTGATTCGTCGACTGCGCGATCGTCTCGAACTTGACGACAACCTCGTATGTGTCGGCACGTCGGCCACGCTCGGCGGCGACAACGGTCTGGAGGACCTCAAGAACTACGCAACGCAAGTGTTCGGGGCTGATTTCAGCAGTGACGATGCGATCGTGAAGGAAGACCGGCTGTCGACGACAGAATACTTTGCTCAGTTCGGCGAAGTTCAGTCGCTCGGCGCCTGGCCCGGCCGAGAAGCTGTGGACAGCATCCTGTCCGTTTCCCGCGATGCTTCGGCCTACAAATACATCTCGACGGTGCTGTGGGCCTGGTTCCCGAGAAAGTTTACGGACTTTGAAGACACGCCCGACTCCTGGTCCAAAACCGCATTGGAGCTCTCTCAAACCCTCCCTCATCTCGATGCCTTCAAGCGACTGATGGGGACGGATGAAACGATCTTCAACATCTCAGAGCTCGCCGACGAGTGGCATGCCCGCGTTGGTGTCCTCAAGAGACTGTCCCATGATGACGTAGTGCTCTTGATCAGAAGCCTTGCAGCCATGATCTCCATGGCGCGTCTGAAACTCGTGGGCAAAACCAAACCCCACATCGTGCCCTTCCTCAATGTTCGCGTGCAGATGTGGATGCGAGAGCTGACCAATATGGTGGCAACGGTTGAACGCTCCCCCCGCCTGATGCCTGCGGCCAGCCATGACCCGAAGGAATGCATGGCGCTTCCTGTTGTAACCTGCCGCAACTGCAACAGCACGGCCTGGGGCGCCATCATTGATCAGAACAAGATCAAGCTCAATCTTCAGGCTTTCTATCAGTCCTGGTTTGCGAAAAAAGCCAATACGAAGCTGCTTTATCCGATTGCCAAGATCGAATATTCCGAGGCCGTAAAAAACTATCCCAGAGAGATCTACGTTCTCTGCCAGAGAAGCAAGTCTGTTCAATGGATTGACGGCCACAAGTCGATAAACGAACTTTACGACGGCGAATGCCCGGTCTGCGGCCAGAAGCACGACTTCATCGTGGTCAGGATTCCTGACATGGTCAAGGTGATCTCGACCGAAGCTGGCGTCGTCAACGCTCGCAGCCAGACGTGTCCCTACTGTGAATCGCCCTTCAGTCTTCGCGTGGTCGGCGCCCGCTCGGCGACGCTGTCTGCCGCCGCACTCGGTCATCTTCGCTCCAGCACCTCGAACGACGACCCGAAGCTCATTGCATTCTCCGATTCCGTTCAGGATGCTGCGCTGCGTTCCGGATTCCTGCGCGCCCGCTCCTATCTCTTTGCCGTCCGACAGGCTCTGGCCGGTTATGTGCGAGAGGTTGAAGAACCGTGGCGCGGTTTGGAAAATCTGCTGCTCAAGGTTCCGTCTTTCTGGGAATCCAGGCTTGGCAAAAAGGCGGACCTGCTCAAAACCGATGATCCGATCATTCGAAACAAGGCCGACCTGATTGCCCAGGCACGTTTCGTTGCGACATTTTTGCCGACGGACATGATGTGGCGCTACCCGTGGCTCAATTTTGAAAAATGGGCAATGGGCGAGTCCAAGCCAGAAAACGGTTCTGAAGTCAACTCCCATCACAAGCTGGCCTTCTTCGCCTACCTGTTCGGCGCGACTAATGCGGAAAAGAACCTCCAGGCGTGGAATTCCCTTGTCAAGGACATTGAAGCCCGCCTGCGCTGGGAAATGTTCGTGGAAATGACGATCCGCTCGCATGCCGGCCGTACGCTTGAACATTCCTACATCGGCGCTTTGGCGCCTTCGCCTTCGCGTGTTGCACTAGCAGTCGAGTGCTTTAAAGAAAGAATCGGCAAGGAAAAGATCGGCGGCTTCCGTTATGTCACGGATCAGCAGATCGAACACTTCATCGAAGGCTTCCTCATGCATCAGAAGTCCCGCGGGGCTTTTGATCTGTCGAACGTGCCCGGTCTCGGCGACTTCATGCAATTCGTGAAGACCGCCAATTCCTTCACATATTTCAACCTGAGCCGATCGCTGCCGACCTACGGCAAGAATTTCCGTCCGCCGGCCCCGCTGATCATGCGCACGCCCGCACACGTGAAAAGCAAGGATCTCAACAATCTTTTCGATCACGTCATGCCTTCTGCCAATGGCGACAACTGGTATTCCGCCTGGATCTCGTCATGCTTTGCCGATGCGCAGCTTGAGATTCTTCCCGCCATGGAAGAGGTCTACAAGCATCTGTTCGAAGCTCTGATTGAAGCCAAATTGATGAATGTGGTCTACATGACCACTCAGGATCAGACCAAGGTCTATCTTTTGGACCCGACGGCCTGGACGGTATGCCGAGATCTCTCTCGCGTAGTCTGCAATCGATGCGGCCGCTGGCATATTGTTCCTCGTAAAAAGAAGGAACTGTGGAGTTCCATGCCCTGTCTTTCGAAAGCCTGTCCGGGCGTTCAGCACAGGGTTTGCAGCGCAGATGAAGCCAAAGAACTGTATCTGGGCCAGCCCTGCCGAACGATTTCGAGAGAACATACTGCCAACGTTGAAAGCGAAGAGCGCGGACGCATTGAAAAAAGCTTCAGTGCCGGCAAGGAACCTTGGGATGTCAATCTTCTTTCGGCAACGCCTACGCTGGAAATGGGTATCGACATCGGCAGCCTGTCTTCCGTGATGCTCGCCTCCATGCCGCCCAAACAGTCGAACTACATCCAGCGCATCGGCCGTGCCGGCCGTCGCGACGGCAATGCGCTTGCCATGACCGTTTGCGGCAACAATCCGCATGCCCAGTACTTCTGGACGGATCCGGACAAAATGCTGAGCGGCAACGTGGAGGCACCGGGCGTGTATTTGCACGCCATGGCCGTCATCGAGCGTCAGCTGATGGCCTTTACCATCACGCGGTGGATGTCGGAAGTCGAGGGAGCGACCCTGCCGAAGAAGATCGGAGACCTTCTCAAGAGCTTCTCCAGGGCTCAGTACACTCCGGCCAGCTTCCCGCAGGGCTATCTGGACTTTGTCGACAATCGAGCCGAATCCCTTCTTGCGGACTTTGTTCAGCTCTTCAAGGATTCGGCCAGCGGCCGCACGATGTTCTCGCCTGAAGAGCGCGAGCGCCTCAGATCGTTCCTTCTCGGCGACATGGCGCACGCCGTCACGCCCATGAAGGACCGCCTGATCGACAAGCTCCGAAGCTTGGCGGATGCCCAGTTGGCTGCCCTCCTCAAGATTAAGAATCTTGCGAAGGCCAGGACTGCACGCCAAAAGGATGCGGCTGACGAAGCGCGCGATGCCGACGTTGCCGAGATCTCCGCGACCATCGAATCCCTCAACGATCTCATTGATGAGGAGTACGTTCAAAAGGACACCCTTCAGATTTTGACGGATGAGGGCCTACTTCCCAACTACGCCTTCCCCGAAGAAGGCATTAAGGTTGAAGGCGTGATACTCAAGGTTCGTTCGCGAACCTCGTCTGCCGACAACGGCGGCGCCCCGCTTACCGCTGCGGAAAAGGCCAAGCAGGGCGTGTACAAGCGCTTCCAGTTCCAGCGAGCCGCTTCGTCCGGTCTTCTTGAGGTGGCGCCCAGCAACACGTTCTACGTCAACGATTTCGCTCTCCACATCGATCAGATCGAATTGGGTGATGGCAAGGTCGAAAAATGGCATTTCTGCCCAACCTGCCAGTACTCGGAACGTGATTTGCTGAACAACAGCTCCTGCTGCCCGCGCTGCGGCGATCCTCGCTGGGCCGCCGGGGAACAACTGCGTTCCGTGCTGAAGATGAAGACGGTGTACGCGAGGGCGGACCTCAAGACTGACCGCATCTCCGATGATCGTGAAGAACGTCCGAGCAACTTCCAGAACCGTCGTCTTCTTATTGATATTCCTCTGACCGCCGTTCGCAACAGTTTCGTATCCGTCGCCGGCGGCGAAGGCTTTGGCTTTGAGTATCTGTCGTCCGTGACAATCAGGGACTTCAACTTCGGCGCCAGCCAGTCCGATGCTCAGCCCAAGGAACTCGCGATCAGCAGCGAGAAGATTGAAGCGCCGGGGTTCACCGTCTGCGACTGCTGCGGCCGTTTGAAGCCTGAAGATGATTCCAAGCTTGGCCTTCGCGAGCAGCACGACTTTACCTGCAACTATTGGAAGCATCCGGAAAAGGCCAAATGGATTGACGGTCTCGTTTTGTATCGCGAATTTTCGAGCGAGGCGCTTCGCATTCGCGTGCCCGGCGGCATGCTGGCCAAGACCAATTCTCCTGAAATCATTACGGCCTCCCTGTCTGCAGCGCTTCGTCTCGGGCTTCGCAGGTATTTCAAGGGTTCGGTCGACCATCTGCGCATCGTGGAAACGAGCCAGCCGCGAGAAGGTAAGCCTCCTCAGCATTTCATAATCGTTCACGACACGGTGCCCGGCGGCACGGGTTATCTGAAGGAGCTGATGTCCGATTCGGCCAACCTCATGCGCGTTTTTGAACTCGCGCTTGAAGCAATGGCCAAGTGCACCTGCAGCAGCGATCCCGATGCCGACGGGTGCTATCAGTGCCTGTACCAGCATTCCAATGCCAACCGACGCGCCTACATTTCGAAGCAGTGTGCAATCGACGTGGTGTCCTTCATTCTCGATCAAAAACGGAACATGGCATCCGGACATCTTGATGACGATGATGCCGCGCTCGGCGACAGCGAACTTGAAGCCACCTTCATTCGCGCCCTGAGGAACAACACGACCCTTGTTTCCGAGTGCAAGGAATGCCATTCCGGCGGCGGCCGCGTCTATTTCCTCATCAAGATGCGCTCCGGTCTTCTGTGGCGCATGGATCTTCAGGTGGATTTCGGCGGTAGCCGTCCCTGCCGTCCGGACTTCGTTTTCAAGCCCGCTCACGAACAGGACGTCAAGCTCGGATGGACCATGGCGGTCTTTACCGACGGCTGGCAGTTCCATGCTCCGATCGTAGAGGACGACTGTGCGAAGCGACAGAGTCTTCTCAACATGGGGCTTCATGTCTGGACCCTGGGATGGAACGACATTCCCAAGGAATTTGAAGAGGCTCATGAGGCGCCTGTCCTTCCTTACCATCTGACCCATTCCCACGGCTTGATCCAGATGTATGACGCCCGAGTCAAGCCGTTACTGGAATCCGAAGAGGACGCTCAATACCCGACGGGCGGACAGCTCCTTGACCGTTGGGTGGAAGAGAAGAACAACTTCGATCGTCTGCTCGAATGGCTTAACGATCCTGAAGAAGCCCAGAGGTCCTGCAAGGGCATCAGTGCCTTGATGGCCCTCACAACGCTCATTGGCCCTGACGACCGGATGAAGCAGTCCGTCCGGGCCAGTGCCGATCTCGAGGCCGTGCTCCTGGGGACCCGTACCCCGAAGCAGCTTGTCGTACACAGCTCTTCCACCGGATGCTGGCAGTCGTTGTGGACCGCGACGCCTCCCTACCAGTCCGCTCTTTTCGTGGATGCGGCATTGTGCGACCAAAAGAAGGCCGAAGCGGCATCGAGTCCGATTGCCGAGGATCTGCGTCAGTTCTGGTCGATGGCCAACATCGTCCAGTTCAACGGAACTGCTCTTCTGCTGCCGTATGTTCCCTTCGGCACGGATCACCCGCTGCTTGCTCAGAATCCCTGGCATGACGCCATGAATCGTCCCGACTTTGCCGTGGGAGCATCCGCTGCCGACACATCCGTCGAAAGCGCAAGCAAACAGCCTGCCGGCAACTGGTCCGCTCTCATGGAACTGCTCCCGGATGAAATGTCCGGGCTGGTTGACGCGCTGGCTGAAACCGGGATTCCCAAGCCCGAGGCCGGCATCGACTGGATCAATCCCGCCACGCAGGAAATTGAAGAAACATTCGACTTGTATTGGAAGGATCAGGCGGTCGCAGTTGTGTATGGCGAACCGGGCATAAGAATGGCCGGAAACGTCACCATTTATCCGGCAGACACGAACGCGTCTGTTATTGCTGAGGCGGTCAGTCAGGCTTGAATTGAATGAGAAGAGAGTAAAAAGATGGCATTTGAACAAATGAGAAAGCTTGCTGTCAGCAGCAAAATTTTTACCCAGATCAACGGTTTGAAGGATGACGACAAGCAGGCGGTTTCGGTTTTTCTCAACCGATTCCGAATGGGCGGCGACATTGAGCTTATCCCGCTTCAGGGAGCTTCCGACTATTTGCTGGCCCTGCCGAAACAGGATCTCGCCCTCGTTCTGAAGCTTGTTGGCAACGTCTATCTGACGATGTGGGTCGGCGGCCGTCAGCAAGCCGTCGCCTGGGCGGACATGCATCGCTGCGAAATCAACTCCCGCACCCGCAGCGTCCAGGTCTATGAAGTCTCAACCCGTGCCCAGGAAAAGGAAGACAAGCAGAAGCCCTCCCTTTTCGAGGCGCTCACCGACGAGCAGCTCTTCAGCATCGGACTGCCTGAAGAGCGCCTGGCCGTCGTGCGTGCCGTAACCGATGAATCCGGTCTGGTCGGCATTCAGGCGCAGCTGCCCGAACGTGTTTATGAAATGCTCACCTGGTTCGTTCAGGGCGAATCCTGGGACAGGATCGTTGAGGCCTATCGGGAAGACGTCGAAGACCAGAAGGCCATGCCGGCAACCGAATCCGGCTTGCTGGACTCGGGACATTTCCGAATCGTGGAATCCGAAGAAGAGCTGCGCGACATTATGGACAAGCCGCTCGCTCAGTGGCGAGTCTTCCTTCATCCGTCGCAGCGACAGCTCGTCGACCGCCGTTGGCATGGAGCCGCCCGCATCACCGGAGGCGCCGGCACCGGCAAAACCGTCGTTGCGCTCCATCGCGCCAAGCACCTTGTTGAACTTCCAGACTGGACGGAAAAGGATCGTCTGTTCTTCACGACCTTCACTCGCAACCTGTCCGTTGACATCGAGGCGCAGCTGCGAACCATCGTTTCTCGCGAACACATGAAGCGGATTACGGTGCTCAATATCGACGCCTGGCTGGCGACATTCCTCCGTCAGCACGGCTGTGCGAAAAGCATTGTTTATCCTGGAAAGGCCGAGTCTGTTTACGAACGGGCATGGCGAGCCGCCATGATCATGAAGCCGATGGATCTCGAATTCAGCGACGAGTTTTATCGTGACGAATGGGAGGAAGTGGTGCTTCCTCAGCACTGCCACTCTGCCAAGGACTATATGTTTGCGCCTCGAAACGGCCGCGGCGTTGCTCTGACGCGCATGCAACGCAAGGCGATCTGGCCGATCTTCGAAGAAATGCGCATGCAGCTCAATCTGCACGACGCTCTGACAGTCGAAGATGCCTCCGAAGTCGCAATTGAGCTCATTCGTAAAACTTATCCCAACGGGCTCTTCCGCGCGGTGATTTGCGATGAAATTCAGGACTTCCGTCCCGACACGCTCAGACTGCTTCGAGCCTTGACGGCGGACATCTCCAAAGAAGACCCGTTCAAGGAAGGCGATTTGTTCCTTGTTGGCGACGCTCACCAGAGAATCTACGCCCGACCGATTTCCTTCTCGTCTTGCGGCATCGAAATCCGAGGCCGCTCGCGCAAGCTTCGCGTGAACTACCGCACCACGGACGAAATCCGCCGAGTTGCGGAAACCGTCTACGTCGGCAAGACGGTTGACGACATGGAAGGCGGCGAAGATGAAAAGACGGGTTATGCCTCTCTTCGTCACGGCCCGGATCCCATCGTTCACAAGGCTGAAAGCGCCCACGAGGAATGCGAATGGATCCTCAGTGAAATCGAGGCCCTGCTGAAAAGCGACCGCGGTTATACGGAGAGCGACATCTGCATTACGGTTCGCACCAACGAACAGCTGGCCCTGTACGAAAGTCTGCTCAGCGGCAGAATTCATATTCGCCGCATCAGTCGAGACAGTGCGGATGATCCGGAACTTCCCGGCATTCGGATTTCCACAATGCATCGCATCAAGGGCCTGGAATACAAGGTCGTCTTCGTCGCGGGCATGAACCGCGGAACATTCCCGCTCGAACTCACGGATAAGGAAGATCGTGATCAAACGAGCCTCAAGCAGCATCGCCGTGCTGAAGAAGCGCTTTATTACGTCGCCTGCTCCCGTGCCGCCGATGTTCTGTTCTTATCCTGCGGAGGTATTCCGAGCGAATTCATCCCGGCTGAATAGAGTCGTTTGGAGAGAGAGGGGAGTTGCAGACCGGCATCCCTCCCTCCTCACCTTAATGGCTCGAATCAAAAGGGCACTTGCTTACCCCTTTTATCATTTAGGTTGCCCCTTTTAGAGGCGGCAATCGTTCACGACGATTAATAATCCTCAACCCCCCGACACAAGCATGGATGCTCATCGGCCTCTCGGCGAAGAGCGCCATCCTGATGGTCGAATTCAGCAGGATGAAGCGCGAGGGCGGCATGAGCCCGGACGAAGCCGCGCGGGCGGGCGCCGGGCAGCGCTTCCGCGCGGTGATGATGCCCGCCTGGTCCTTCATCTTCGGCGTCCTGCCGATGGTCTTCGCCACCGGGGCGGGGTCGGTCGCGCGCGTCGCGATCGGCGTCACGACCTTCTGCGGGATGCTGGTCGCCACCGTCGTGGGCATCCTCTTCACGCCGGTCTTCTTCGCGGTGATTGAAAGGGCCATGGCGAAGCTGAAGCGCTGACCGGGTCTCCGGGTTGAACGACGACGCCCGGACGCGGCGGGGAGATAGGCTCTCCACAACGTCCAGGCGTTTTCGCGTCTATGCGCCCGCAC
>NZ_DAVZJY010000039.1:0-13387 GCF_052272535.1 Sutterella sp.
AAGCGCCTCAGCGCGCGGCCGGCGCGCGCTCGATGAAGCACGCGTCGCCGTAGCTGAAGAAGCGGTACTTTTCGCGCACTGCGTGGGCGTAGGCCTCGAGGATGCGCTCGCGGCCGACCAAGGCCGACACGAGCATCACGAGCGTGGACTTCGGAAGGTGGAAGTTCGTGATGAGCGCGTCCACGATGCGGAATTCGTACCCCGGCATGATGAAGAGGCGCGTGTCGCGCGACCCCGCCTCGACGTGGCCGACGCGGTCCGCGGCGCTCTCGAGTGTTCTGAGCGACGTCGTCCCGACCGCCACCACGCGGCGGCCCTCGGCCTTCGCGGCGTTGATCTTCGCCGCGACGTCTTCGGGCATGTGGAACCACTCCGAATGCATGTGGTGCTCGGAGAGGTTCTCGACGCGCACGGGCTGGAAGGTGCCCGCGCCCACGTGGAGCGTCACGTACTCGACGTCGACGCCCTTGGCGCGGATGCGCGCGAGGAGGTCCTCGGTGAAGTGGAGCCCCGCCGTCGGTGCGGCGACCGCGCCGGGGTGCGCCGCGTAGACCGTCTGGTAGCGGCTCTCGTCGCTCTTCTCGGGCGCATGGGCGATGTAGGGCGGCAGCGGCACGCGGCCGAACTCCTCGAGCGCGGTGAGGACGGGTTCGGAGAAGCGCAGCGCGAAGAACTCGCCCTCGCGGCCGGTCACCTCGACCTCAATCTCGCCCTCCGTGCCGTCCTGATGCGCGAAGTAGAGCTTCGTGCCGGGCTTCGGGGACTTGCTCGCGCGGATCATCGAGATCGCGGTGTCTTCACCCGTGACGCGCTCGATCAGGGCCTCGACGGCCCCGCCCGTCTCCTTGCGCCCCAAGAGGCGCGCCTTGATCACGCGGGTGTTGTTGGCGATGAGAAGGTCGCCCGGGCGGAGGAAGGTCTCGACGTCGCGGAAGGTCTTGTCCTCGAGGACGTCGCGCGTGATGTGCAGCAGCCGCGAGGCGGAGCGGTCTGCGAGCGGGTACTGTGCGATGAGCTCCGGCGGGAGCTCGAAGTCGAAGTCAGAAAGGTGCTGTTCTTGCATTTGGCTTTACCGGCCAGGAATCAATGGGAAAAGAGCGGCATTCTAACGAAAATCAGCGGCTTGAGCCGCTATGATTGCCCCCTTGACTACAAGCTAGAGGACCCTATGCGCCCCAACGACATTGAAGACGATGATGAAGAGGAGTTCCGCGGCCCGTCGAAGTCGCAGCTCAAGCGCGTGCAGCTCGAGCTCCAGGCTTTGGGGCAGCAGATGACGCGCTTCGGCGACGAGACGCTCGCCAAGATCGGCCTCCCCGAGGACGTGTACGACGAGATCGTTGAATTCCGCCGCATGAAGAGCTTCGGCGCGCAGCGCCGGCAGCTGCAGCTGATCGGCAAGAAGATGCGCGACATGGACCCCGCGGCCGTGCGCGAGGCGATCGCGCGCGCGACGGGCGAGTCGAGGGCCGCGGTGGCGCTGCTGCACCGGTGTGAGACGCTCCGCGACCGGATGATCGAGTCCGACGACGCCGTGCGCGCCTTCATCGACGAGAACAGCTCGATCGACATCCGGCGTCTGCGCGAGCTCGTGCGCTTCGCGCGCCGCGAGCGCGAGCAGCAGAAGCCCCCGAAGAGCGCCCGCGAGCTCTACCGGCTTCTCCACGACTTCCTCAACGAGCCGCTCGACCTGATGGCGAAGACGGAGGAAGCGGCGGAGGAAGCCCTCGAGCGCGGCGACGCCTGACATTTCTTCGCGGCCCGGCGAGAGCGCAGGGCCGCCACCCTCGAACGCCAACTGCAAGAAGAAGGAGCCGCGCCATGAAGCCTCCGCGCAGCGTTGAAAACGAACTCATCCTCGGCCTCGTCTCGGTCTCGGACCGCGCGAGCCGCGGCGTCTATGAAGATCAGGGCATCCCGGCGCTTGAGGCCTGGTGCCGCCGGGCGATCACGACGCCCATCAAGATCCACAAGCGCCTCATTCCCGACGAACGCTTCGACATCGAGAAGACGCTGCGCGAACTCGTGGACATCATCGGGTGCGACCTCATCCTCACGACGGGCGGCACGGGACCGGCGAGGCGCGACGTGACGCCCGAGGCGACGCTCGCCGTCGCAACGCGCGAAATGCCGGGCTTCGGCGAGCAGATGCGCGCGATCTCCGGGCACTTCGTGCCGACCGCGATCCTCTCGCGCCAGGTCGGGGTGCTGCGCGAGACGCCCGACCACGCCGCGCTCATCCTCAACCTCCCCGGCCAGCCCAAAGCGATCGCGGAGACGTTGGAAGGCCTCCGGGACGAAGCGGGGCGCCCCGTCGTGAACGGCATCTTCGCCGCCGTCCCCTACTGCATCGACCTGATCGGCGGCCCCTACATCGAGACGGACGAATCGGTCGTGAAGGCCTTCCGCCCGAAGAGTGCCCGCAGGAAGTCCGAAAAGGAGGCGCAGCCGCAGGAGACCGCCCCCGCGGCTCCCCAACCCGAGACGAAGCCCGCTCCCACCCCCGCTGCCGCGCCGCAGCGCGAGCCCGTGCCCGCGGAGGAGACGCCGCGCGAAGCGCGCCCGGAGGTCGAGTCGGTGGAAAAGAAGGCGCCCGCGCCCCGGCCGGAAGTGAAGCGCGAGGCGCCGCGCGCGCCCGCCTTCGCCCCCGAAGACATCCTCGTCACGGGCCCCCGCACGGGCGGCACGCCCGAACTCACGGTCGTCTGGCTTCACGGCATGGGCGTGGACAACACCGACTTCGCGGCCTTCCCCGACGAAATCCGCCAGTTCAACGGCCCCGTCTGCCGGTTCGTGCTCCCCAACGCGCCGATGCGCGAGATGTCGATGCATCCGGACTATCCGCTGCGCGCCTGGTACGACGTGCCGGGCCGGCGCATCGACGAGAACGAGGACGAGCTCGGCATCCGGGAGACGTCGCGCCGCGTCGCCGCCCTGATCGATGAAATCGCCGCTGAAGGCGTGCCGAGAAGCCGCATCGTGCTCGGGGGCTTCTCCCAGGGCTCGGCCATCTCGCTCTTCACGGGGCTGAGGATGAAGGAGCCGATCGGCGGCGTCGCCGCGCTCTCGGGCTACCTGCCCCTCGCGGGACGCCTCTTCTCGGAGGCGACGCCCGCCGGCCGCCGCACGCCCATCTTCATGGCACACGGCGACTTCGACTCGGTCGTGCCGCCCGTCATCGCGGCGAGGAGCGCCGAGGTGATCGCGCAGGTGGACTCCGACCTCATCGCGCGCACCTATCCGATGGACCATGAGCTCTGCCGCGAGGAGATGCACGACCTCGCCGCGTTCCTGCGCTCGGTCGCGGACCGCGCTGAGCGCTGAGGCCGCCTTCAGCCGCCCTGACTCAGGGCGGCGAGGAACGCTTCAAGACCGGGCGCAGCCCGGTCTTTTTTTGAGAGGATGCGGGGGTCGGCGGCGTCGAGCCCCCAGTCCACCGCGAGCGCCGGGTCGTCCCAGCGCACCGCGCCTTCGGAGGCCGGATCGTAGTAGGCGTCGGTCTTGTAGAGCACGACCGTGTGGTCGGCGAGCGCCGCAAACCCGTGCCCGAAGCCCTTCGGGATGAAGAGCATCCGGGGCGAGCCCGCCTCGAGGTCCGCCGTGAAGACGCGCAGAAACTCCGGGCTTTCGGGCCGCAGGTCCACCGCGACGTCGCGGATCGCGCCCGCGGCGCAGCGCACGAGCTTCGCCTGCGCCGCCTCCGCGCGTTGGTAGTGGATCCCGCGGATCGTGCCGCGCCTGAGCGACAGGCTCTGGTTGTCCTGCACGAACCGGACGGGAAGGCCGAGCTCCTCGAAGACGCGGCCGCTCCAGGTCTCCATGAATTCGCCCCTTTCGTCGCGAAAGACGGGCGGCTCGATCAGCATGAGGCCCCCCGCTCCGAGGGGCGTCTTCTTCCATTGCGGCATTCCGGAAGGCCTCCCGCCCCGCTCCGAGGGGCAAAACAAAACCCGAACCGCTCCCAGGCCGCGGCCCGGAAGCGCCGGAGAAGCACTGCGTCTGGAGAATCCCGGCGAAACGGGCGGATAAAAAAATCCCAAACCGCTCGAAGCGGTCTGGGATCCATGTCTGGTCCCCGGAGAGAGACTCGAACTCTCACGGTTTTACCCGGCGGATTTTGAATCCGCTGCGTCTACCATTCCGCCATCCGGGGGAGAAGCCGAAGTATGCCACAACTCGATCAGCCGAGAAGGCGGATTCTCTGTCCTGGATCGCGGCGGCGCACGGCCTCCACGAGATCGCCGCCGGCGACGCCTTCGGGCGAGCGCCAGCCGGGCTCAAGCTCGAGGAGCGGCACGAGCACGAAGAGCCGCTCCTCCATCCTCGGGTGCGGGAGCGTGAGCGCGCGCGTGGCGCGCGTCTCGCCCTCAAAGGCGAGCAGATCAAGGTCGAGCGTCCGCGGCGCGTTGTGCACGCCCGCCGGGCGCACTCGCCCGTGGGCGAGTTCGATTCTCTGGAGTTCGCCGAGCAGCGCCTCGGGCGTGAGGGTGGTCTCGAGCACGGCGGCGGCGTTCACGTAGTCCGGGCCCGAAGAGTCCACGGGCGACGTGTCGTAGAAGCGGCTCGCGCGCACGGAGAAGACGCCCGGAATCCGGGCAACTTCTTGAAGGGCGGCGGCAAGCGCCGCCTTCGGGTCGCCGAGGTTGGCGCCGAGCGAGATCCAGGCGCGGCGCTTCTCGGCCGTCACGATTCGCTCCCCGCGGCGCCCTGCGGGCGACGGGAGCGGCGGCGCGGACGCCGGCGGCGGCGGCGTTCCGTCCCTTCGGAAACCTCGGGGAGTTCGTCGCCCGACTCGGCCGCGGCACGGCCGCGGCGGGCTTCGTCGGCGGTGCGGCGGGCCTCGGCCTGCGCCTCGCGGATCATGTCTGCGCGGGTCTCCTCGTCGGCGTTCGCGAAGGCGTCCCACCATTCGGGGAGCCACGCCGGAACCTCGCCCACCTGGCTGCGCAGCAGCAGGAAGTCGTACCCGGCGCGGTAGCGCGGATGGCGCACGATCGCGTACGGCGTCTTGCCGGTGCGGCGCTCAAGCCGCGCCTGCATGAGCCAGAGGTCGTGCATGTCGGCCTGGAAGCGCCGTTGAATCGAGATCTTCTGGCACTCGGTCTCGAGCACCTCGACCGAGGCCTCATGGAGCGCGGCAAGCCGCGGCACGCCGCGGGTCTCCTCGTTGTAGCGCCAGCGGCGCAGAACCTTGGGCCAGAGGAGCGTGCCGAAGAGGAAGAAGGGGGAGATCTTCTTGCCGACCGCGAGGCGCTCGTCGGTGCGCTTCAGGGCGAGCATCAGGAACTCCTCGCCCTCGGGCGAGGAGAGCATGTTGTTGAGGACGGGCAGGAGCGCCGCGGCGAGGCCGTCCTCGCGCAGGCGCTTCACGCAGGCGACGGCGTGGCCGCAGGTGAGGAGCTTCAAGACCTCGTCGACGAGGCGCGCCTGCGGCACGTTCGTGAGCAGCCTCGCCATGCGCGCGATCGGGCGCTCGGTGTTGGGCTCGATCGTGAAGCCCAACTTGGCCGAGATGCGCACGGCGCGCAGCATCCGCACCGGGTCCTCGCGGTAGCGCTCCTCGGGGTCGCCGATCATGCGCAGGCGCTTCTTCGCGATGTCCTCGAAGCCGTGGTGGTAGTCGTAGACCTCCTCGGTCTTGGGGTCGTAGTACATCGCGTTGATCGTGAAGTCGCGGCGCGCCGCGTCCTCCCACATCTCGCCGAAGACGTTGTCGGAAATGACGCGCCCATCCACGTCCTTCCTCACCCCGGCGCCCTCGAGCGCGCGGAAGGTCGAGCACTCGATGATCTCCTGACCGAAGATCACGTGCACGAGGCGGAAGCGCCGGCCGATGATGATCGCGCGCCGCTGGCAGCGCTTCACCTCTTCGGGCGTGGCGTCGGTGGCGACGTCAAAGTCCTTCGGCGTGACGCCGAGGAGCAGATCGCGAACGGCGCCGCCCACGATGTACGCGCGGTAGCCGCGCGCCTGCAGCGCCTCGCAGCAGCGCTTGGCTTGCCAGGCGACGAGTTCGGGGTCGATGCCGTGCTCGTCCTTCGTGATGATGCGTGGTTCGCGCACGAGGACCGAGCGGTCCTCAGCACCGAAAAAAGACTTCACGCGGCCAACAATAGAGTCAAACATGTGAGAGGTTCATCCTGCTTCTGTTTTGAAGAGCTCGAGCGTGCGCCACCCGCGCGTCCGGGCGATGCGCCCGAGCTCCGGGTCCGGGTTGACGGCGACGGCTCCGCCGGCGGGCCTCCAGCCCGCGGCAAATTCTAAAAGAGGAAGATCGGCGGCGGAATCCGACCACGCCTCGATCCATTCAATGCCTTCGAAGACGTCTCCGGCCCGGGCCTCCGTGCGGCGCATCCAGCCGCGCAGCAGCGCGACCTTTCCCGCGCCGAAGGAGTCGGATCCGACGAGACGCCCCGTGAAGGAACCGTCCGGGCGCTCCTCGGGCGTCGCGGCGAGAACCTCCTCAATGCCGAAGAGGCGCGCGATGGGTTCGGACACGAACCGGTGCGTGCCGGTCGCGAGAATCACGCGGCAGCCTGCGGCGCGCCGCTCCGCGACGAGCGCGAGGGCTTCGGGCCGCACGGCCGGGCGCACGACCCGGTCGATGAACTTCGAGCGCCAGCGCTCGAGCTCCGCACGGTCGTGACGCGCGAGCATCCCGAACTGATAGTGGATGAAGTCGAGCGCGTCGAAGGCCCCCGAATTCCAGTCCTCGACGAAGCGCCCGAACTGCGCCTCGAGCTCTCCGCGCGCCGCACCCGAGCGCTCTGCGAGCCAGTAGGTCCAGGCGTCGCCCGAGTCGATCGGCAGCAGCGTGTGATCCAGGTCGAAGATCGAAAGCTTCATGGGTGTTGGGAGTTCAGGGAAACAAGAACGCCGGCGCAGGCGGACGAAAAACGGGGCTTCAGCGGCCTTCGGCCGCTTGCGCCGCGTCGGCCGCATCGGCCGCCTCGACGATCCGGGCGGCCTCGCGCACGACCGAAACGGTCACGCGGCGCTTGGCGTGCAGTGCGATCTGATTGGCGACGTCCATCACGCGCGTGAGCGAGCGCATGTCGCGCGGCAGGTGCATCGACATCCACTGCTCCATGTCGGGCGTGAGGAGGATGCCGCGCAGAGCCGCCTGGCGCGAGAGTTCGCGGAACCGCTCCGCCTCGCCCAGGGGCGTGAGCGCGTAGCAGGTGCCGCCCAGGAGACGGTTCTTCACGCTCTCGGGGAGCGGGAGATCCTTCGGGGGCAGCCGCCCGGCACAGACGAGCCGCGCCTCGGCGTCCGCCCAGACGGCGTTCTGCAGCTGCAGCAGCTCGCGGGCGTACCCGGCGTCGAGCTGATCCACGTCGTCCACGGCGTAGCGCACGACGCCGGGCGTGAAGCGCGGCACGCGCACACCCGACTCCTTCGTTCCGGGCAGGAACGCCTCGATCAGGTGCGAGAGCCCGACGCCCTGCGGGCCGTAGAGGTAGAGAAACTTCGGCCCGCGGCCCGCGGCCATTGAACAGAGCACGGCGAGCGCCTCGGTGTTTTCGCCCGGAATGAAGTTCGCGAAGGTGGGCCTGTCGCGCTCCTGAAGCTCAGGGAGGTCCAGAAGGTACTGGTCGGGAAGAGAGCTCGAAGTGTCCACGGGTGCGCGGGATGAAGAAAGTGGGTTGCGGTCTCGGGAGGGAGTACGTACTGTCAGGGACGGCGTGCGCCGGTTTTCCGGAACGAAAGGAGTGTACTGCTTTTGCTCGGAAAAATCGGGCTCGGCGAGCCCGATCGGCGCAAGCAGGGCGGGCTTTTCGGCGCTCGGGCGCGCCCCGAGGTCTTATACTTCCGCAACTCTTTTTCCCGACGCCCTCCGCCGCGGCCCGCGCCGCGGGACCCGCCCGGGCTTCGCTCCCGGCCGGTGGGTGCCTCACCTTCCCCACGCTGTCACGAGTTTCTCCATGACCCAGCTCTCCTACGCCGCCGCCGGCGTCTCCATCGACAACGGCGATGAACTTGTCGAACGCATCAAGCCTGCCGCCAAGCGCACCCTGATTCCGGGCGTGCTCGGTTCGATCGGCGGCTTCGGCGCGCTCTTTGAAGTGAGCCGCGAGTACCGCAACCCGGTCCTCGTCACCGGCACGGACGGCGTGGGCACGAAGCTCATGCTCGCCTTCAAGCTCGGCCGCCACGACACGGTGGGCCAGGACCTCGTCGCGATGAGCGTGAACGACATCCTCGTCCAGGGCGCCAAGAGCCTCTTCTTCCTCGACTACTACGCCTGCGGCAAGCTCGACGTGGACATCGCCGAGCGCGTCGTGAAGGGCGTCGCCAAGGGCTGCGAACTCGCGGGCTGCGCCCTGATCGGCGGCGAGACGGCCGAGATGCCGGGCATGTACCCCGAGGGCGAATACGACCTCGCGGGCTTCGCCGTCGGCGTCGTTGAGAAGGACGAGATCATCGACGGCAAGTCGATCCAGCCGGGCGACGTCGTCCTCGGCCTCGCCTCCTCGGGCCCGCACTCGAACGGCTTCTCGCTGCTGCGCAAGGTGGTCGAAGTGGCCGGCGCCGACTGGGACATGCCCTTTGACGGCGCGACCCTCGCCGACCGCGCGATGGCCCCGACCCGCATCTACGTGAAGCAGGTTCTGAACGTCATGAAGCAGGTGAAGATCAAGGGCATGGCCCACATCACCGGCGGCGGCCTCATCGAGAACGTGCCCCGCGTGCTCCCCGAAGGCGTGCAGTGCCGCATCGACGGCAACTCCTGGACGCGTCCGGCGATCTTCGAGTGGCTCGAAGAGAAGGGCAACATCGACCGTCACGAGATGTACCGCGTCTTCAACAACGGCATCGGCATGGCCGTGGTCGTTGCGGCCGAGGACGCCGAGCGCGCCGTTGCGGCCTTCGAGGCCGAGGGTGAGAAGGTCTTCCGCATCGGCACGATCGAGCCGCTGCCCGCGGGCGAAGCGCCCTGCGTCGTACTCTAAGCCGCAGACCGCCGGTCAGATCTGATCAGATCAAAAGGGCCGTCTCCCCGCACCAGGGAGGCGGCCCTTTCCTTTTTCAGGGGGCGGCGGCGAGCGCGAGGCGCTCGACCGCTTCGAGCGCACCGGGAAGGAAGGGATCGAGCTTCGTCACGCCCTCCATGGACCGCAGCCACGTGAGCTGGCGCTTCGCGAGCTGGCGCGTCGCGGCGATGCCGGCGAGCCGAAAGTCGTCGTACGTACGCTCGCCGCGCAGGTGCTCGACCGCCTGACGGTAGCCCACCGCGCGCATCGCGGGACTCTCCGGGTCGAAGTCGGGCCGCGCCGTCAGGGTGCGGACCTCGTCGAGAAAGCCCCCGGCGAGCATCGCGTCGAAGCGCGCCTCAATCAGCGCATGAAGGCGCTTGCGGTCCCCGGGCACGAGCGCCGCGGTCGTCATCGGGAAGGCGGGCCGGGGCTCGCCGCGGTGAAAGCTCGAGAGCGGGCGCCCGGTCATGCGCCAGACTTCGAGCGCCCGGCCGATCCGCTGCCGGTCGTTGGGCGCGAGACGCGCTGCGGTCGCGGGGTCGACCTTCGCGAGGCGCGCGTGCATCGCGGGCCAGCCGAGGCGCGCAGCCTCTTCGGCGACGGCTGCGCGCACTTCGGGCGGCGTGGTCGGCATCTCGTCGATTCCTTCGCGCAGCGCCTTGGCGTAGAGCATCGTGCCGCCCACGATCAGGGGAATGCGCCCGCGCGCGCGGATCTCGGGCACGAGCCGCATGCAGTCCTCGACGAACTCCGCCGCACTGTAGGGCTCGCCGATTTCGCGGATGTCGATCAGGTGGTGGGGCGCGAGGGCGAGCTCCTCGCGCGTCGGCTTCGCGCTCCCGACGTCCATGCCGCGGTAGACGAGCGCGGAGTCGATCGAGATGATCTCGACGGGGTGCTTCTTCGCAATGGCGAGCGACAGGGCGGACTTCCCCGAGGCCGTGGGCCCGAGGAGAAGGAGCGCCTGCGGGCGCGCGGCTTCGTCAATGGCAGCGGTCATCAGCGGCCCCTCATGAAGAGTCGGTCAAGTTCGGTCATGCTGAGCGTGGTCCAGGTGGGCCGCCCGTGGTTGCACTGGTCGGCGCGCTCGGTGCGCTCCATGTCGCGCAGCAGCTCCTCCATCTCGGGGAGCGACAGCCTGCGGTTTGCGCGGAAGGCGCTGTGGCAGGCCATCGTCGAGAGCATGCGGTTGCGCAGCACCTCGATCGCCTCGGTCGCGGCGTAGTCCTTGAGGTCGTTCAGCACCTCGTGGAGGAGCGCCTCGAGCTCGGGCACGGGCACGTCGGAGAGCATCGCCGGGATGCTGCGCAGCACCACGGACCCCGAATCGGCCGCGGTGACGTCGAGCCCGAGGTCGCTCAACTTCTCCCCCGACTCCTCGAAGGCCGCGTACTCGAGCGGCGTCACCCGCACGACGATCGGAATGAGGAGCGGCTGCACGGAGAGCTTCTTCGCGTCCATCGCGCGCTTCAGGCGCTCGTAGAGCACGCGCTCGGCCGCGGCGTGCATGTCCACGATCACGAGCCCGTCGGCGTTTTCGGCGAGGATGTAGACGCCGCCCACCTGCGCGAGAGGCCGCCCCAGGCGTCCCGTGCCGCCCGTGTCGGCGGCGTCGCGCCCGTCGCGGTCGGTGAAGAGCGTCGGCGCGGCCTCCGGTTTCGGAGCCGCCTGAGTTGGCGGCTCCGGCCGGGAGGGCTCCGCGGGTTCGTCCGAAGGGGCGTCGTCGCGCGCCTGCGCCTCCGGAGGCGCGCCGCCGTAGAGCGCCATCGCCGAGGCGACGGCGGCCTGCGAGGGGCGCTTCGGAGCGCCGAAGCCGCCCGATCCGCCGAAACCGCCGAAGGCGGACTGAAGGGCGCACCCTTCGCCCCCGCGGGCGCGAAGACCGAGGAAGGCCGGCCGGTCGGCGTCGGGCGGGAGCCCGAAGGGCGATGCGGCGGCGCGGGCGGGCGCGGGCGCTTCTGCTGCGCGCGCAAAGGGATCTGGCCGGACGGCCGCGACGGCGGCGGCAGCGGTGGGCCTGGGCGACGGCGCGGCATCGGGCGCGCAATGCCCCGTGGAGTCCGTCTCCGCCTTGGGGGCGTCCCGGAAGAGCGCCGCTTCACGGCTCGCCGGGACGGATCCTGCGGCCAACTGGTCGGCGATGGTCGCCCGGCCGTCCGCACCGGCGAGCGGCGGCGCGATCACCGCGCGCACCGCGTCGGAGATGAAGCGGTGCACACGGCCGCTCTCGCGGAAGCGCACCTCGGTCTTCGTCGGGTGCACGTTCACGTCCACCTCTTCGGGCGGCAGCGTGAGAAAGAGGCAGTACATCGGCTGCGCCTGCCCGTGGAGCACGTCCTCGTAGGCCAAGCGCACGGCGTGCGCGGCGACGCGGTCGCGGATGAAGCGGCCGTTCACGAAGAGGTACTGCGCCTCGGTGCGGGTGCGCGAGACCGTGGGCAGGCCCACGAGCCCGGTGAGCCGCCAGCCGCCCGATTCGGCGTCCACCTCGCGGCAGGCCCCCTTGAAGTCGCGCGGCATGAGCGCGGTGATGCGGCTCGCGGGCGATTCGACCGCGAGCCTGAGGCCGGGGCGGCCGTTCACGAAAAGGGAAAGGGCGACCTGCGGATTCGGGAGCGCGATGCGCTCGAGCTGCGTCACGACGTGCGCGGCCTCCGTGCTCTCCGTCTTCATGAACTTGCGCCGCGCCGGCGTCTTGTAGAAGAGCCCGCACACCTCGACGCGCGTCCCGGGCTCCATCCCGGGCGCGGGCTCGACCACGCCCCCGGCGATCTCCCACGCCTCGGCGCTCCCGGGCGTGCGCGAGCGGATCGAAAGGTCGGCGACGGAATCGACCGACGCGAGCGCCTCGCCGCGGAATCCCAGAGTAGCGACGTGCTCGAGCTCGTCGAGGTTCTTCACCTTGCTCGTCGCGTGGCGCTTGAGTGCGAGCGGCAGCTCCTCCTTCGGAATCCCGCAGCCGTTGTCGGTGACGACGATCCGCGAGAGGCCGCCCTGGTCGATGCGCACCTCGATGCGGTCCGCGCCCGCGTCCACGGCGTTTTCAACAAGCTCCTTCACGACGGAGGCGGGCCGCTCGATCACTTCGCCCGCGGCGATCTGACTGATGAGCTGGCTGGAGAGTTCGGCAATGGGACGGCGCGGCATGAATCGAAACAAATGGTTGAGGAGTGTGACGGGCTCCGCTGCGGGCGCGCCCGCGGCGGAAGGCGGTAGCGGCGCTTCCGGAAGGCCCCTTCGCCCCAGCGGGCGTCCGTGCGGATGAGGAGCGCGGCGCACCTCTGCCGCTATGATAGGGGGCCGGACCGGGAGGAGAACGAGAATTCCTCCCGCCACTCCCGGCTCCCGCACGCGGATCGTCCTCTCCGCGGCCTTCCGACACTTCTTCTCATAGGCCCCGCCCGTCATGGACATCTTCGGACTCATCGTCGAGCTCTTCACCAACGCCGACCACTTCCTCGTCTCGCTTGCGACGAACTACGGCTGGCTCATCTACCTCGCGATGTTCATCATCTTCTTTCTCGAGACGGGCTGCGTCGTGATGTCGTTTCTCCCGGGCGACTCGCTGCTCTTCGTCGCGGGCACCGTCGCCGCGGCCGGCACCGCGAGCCCCTGGGCGATCATGCTCTCGGTGATCCTCGGTGCCGTCTTCGGCAACTCCGTCGGCTTCTCGACGGGCAAGTGGTTGGGCAACAAGATCTACGACGGCTCCATCCGGTGGATCAACGCCGACAAGCTCCAGCACGCCCGCGCCTTCTACGTCTCCCACGGCGGCAAGACCATTCTTCTCGCGCGCTTCGTGCCGATCGTGCGCGCCTTCGCGCCCCTGATCGCCGGCGCGGCGAAGATGGACGGCCTGCGCTTTGAGCTCTTCTCGGGCGCGGGCGCCGTGCTCTGGGCCGTGTCGATCGTGGGGGCGGGCTACCTCTTCGGCAACATCC
Source organism: Sutterella sp. (assembly GCF_052272535.1). NCBI lineage: Bacteria > Pseudomonadati > Pseudomonadota > Betaproteobacteria > Burkholderiales > Sutterellaceae > Sutterella > Sutterella sp. The sequence continues at coordinate 12,920 of NZ_DAVZJY010000039.1, forward strand.
CCTTCATTCAGCAGAACCTCTCGAAGATCCTGCTCCTCGGCATCGTCGCCGCGGTGATGGGGCCGGTGTTCGTCGGCCTCGCGGCCAAGTGGCTGCAGAAGCGCCACGAGGAGCGCCTCGCGCGCGAAGACCACTGAAGCGCGCCTCTGCGTCTTTCGAACTACCTATGGCGACTCGGCCGGCCGCCCGAGTCGTCGCCGCTTCGTCACGATTTCGTCACACTTGGGGAAGTAGACTGAAAGGAGGATTTCATGTTTTTCCTCCCTGTCCTTTCTCAGGACAAAGTGACGGCAATGACTCTCAAAGAAGACGTTAAGACCCCGGTTTCCCCTACGACGACGCCGGAAGCGGCCGCTGCGCCCGCAGCGGCCCCCGTAGCCGTTCCCGCCGCAAAGGCGTCCGAAATGAAGGCTCCCGCAAAGGCGGACGCTCCCGCAGCGCCCCTTGCGGCGGAAAAGCCTGAAGAGA
>NZ_DAVZJY010000040.1:0-13385 GCF_052272535.1 Sutterella sp.
TGCGAGCACCGTGGCGAGCGCGACGCCCCCTGCTCCCATCCCGCAGACGAGAACGAAGAAGAGGTTCCCGGCGATGTTGAAGACCGTGGCGGCGAGGAGCGCCCAGAGCGGCGTCTGCGTGTCGCCCTGACTGCGGAAGACAGCCGCGAGGAAGTTGTAGATCGAGATGAAGGGCATCCCGAGGAGATAGACCCGGAGGTAGGACTCGGAGTCGGCGATCACGGAGGGCGGCACCTCCAGGACCTCGAGCATCCAACCGGCGGCGGCTTCTCCCACAATCGCAGCGGCCACGCCGAAAACGAGCGCGACGAAGAACGCTGTGTGCACCGCCCTGCCCGCCCTCGCCTCGTCCTTCATGCCCAGCGCGCGGGCGACGACGACGTTGGCGCCGAGTGCAAGCCCCATCACGAGGTTCACGATGAGGCCGATCACGGGGACGTTGTTGCCGACGGCCGCCATTGCCTCGTCCGAGACAAAGCGCCCGAGGACCATCACGTCGGCGGCGTTGAAGAGCTGCTGCAGGATGGCCGTGAAGGCGAGCGGGAGCGCGAAGAAGATCATCTTGTCCCAGAGGGACCCGTTGAGCATGTCGATCTTTCGGCTGAGGCGCATGGGGATGGTTCCGTTTTGGCGGTGAGACCCGGAGTCCGCGGAGATGAACCGCGGCGCTCCGGGAGAGCGTGTTCGGGGAGCGGCGGGCGGAAATCCGGCGCCGAATCAGAGATTCTACGGGTTGAAAATCGGCCGCGTCTCAGGGAGACTGCCTACGGTCACGCCGTCTTCAGCCGGTCGCCCTGCCCGCCCGGACCTTCGGCGTCAAGGTCTTCTGGTGGCGGAAGTAGAGCCACGTGAGCGCGATCGTGGTGATGATCCAGCTCACCGGGTAGACGGTCATCAGAACCTGGAAGGTCGGCTCGGCGGCGAAGACCGTGTAGACCCAGATCACGCGGATCACGGAAATGCAGAAGAGCGTCACCATCGCGGGCGGCATCGAATAGCCGTAGCCGCGCATGGCGTCCGAAACCGTCTCCATCACGACGTTGATGGGCTCGGCCGTCACCACCCAGAGGACGCGGGTGAGCGCGAAGGCCATGACGGATTCGCTCGACGTGAAGAACCCGAGAACCGCCTTTTCGAAGAGAAGCACGAGGCCGATCAGGATGAAGGTGGCCGCGAAGTTGAGGCCCATGGAGACCAGAGTCGCCCGACGGCAGCGCGCGAGGTTGCCCGCCCCGTAGTTCTGGCTCACGAACGTCGTGGCGGCGAGCCCAAAGGCGTTGATGAAGCAGTAGACGTTGATTTCGATCGTGAAGGCCGCGACCGAGCCGGCCATGGCGTCCGCGCCGAGTCCGTTGATCGCCGCCTGGATGATGAGGTTCGAGAAGGAGAAGACCGCTCCCTGAACGCCCGCGGGCCAGCCGATGCGCACGATCGAGCGGAGCGCTTCGCGGTCGACTTGGAAGAGCCGCCCGATGCAGAGCTTCAGGGGCCCGGCCATCCGGGTTTCGCGCCAGAAGAGGATGCCCGCGGCAAGCGCGTTGGCGAGCACCGTGGCGAGCGCGACGCCCCCTGCTCCCATCCCGCAGACGAGGACGAAGAAGAGGTTCCCGGCGATGTTGAATACCGTTGCGGCCACAAGCGCCCAGAGCGGCGTCTGCGTGTCGCCCTGGCTGCGGTAGACGGCCGCGAGAAAGTTGTAGACCGCGATGAAGGGCATGCCGAGGAGGTAGACGCGCAGATAGGTTTCCGCGTCCTCCCGCACGGCCGGCGGCACCTCAAGGATCGAGGTGATGAGGTCTGAGAAGAGCTCTCCGAAAACCGCCATCAGAAGGCCGAACACCACCGCGCCGAAGAAGGAAGTGTGCACGGCGCGGTTCGCCCGCTCTTCGTCCTTCATGCCGAGCGCGCGGGCGACCACCACGTTCGCGCCGAGCGCAAGCCCCATGCACAGGCTCACGATGAGCCCGATGATCGGGACGTTGTTGCCGACGGCCGCCATCGCCTCGTTCGAGACGTAGCGTCCGAGAACCGCGACGTCCGCGGCATTGAAGAGCTGCTGCAGCACGCCCGTGAAGGCGAGCGGCAGCGCGAAGACGATCATCTTGTCACAGATGGAGCCTTCCAACATGTCGATTTTTCTGCTGCCGCGCATCTCACGTTCCGCCCGATCAAATGCTTTCATGGAAAAGACCGGCGGCGCGCCCCATTCCAATGGACGCGTTGATTCACCGGTTGATCTCTGCCATTTTATGGAAGCGTCAGCCCGCTCCCCGTGCCTTGTGCTCTCAGGGATTTGTCGGATTCTCGAAAGGCGCGCCGGTCGTATCGAAAACCGCCACCCCCTGCTCCGCTCCGACGGCTTGTGGGCGGCCTTCCGGCACCACTGCCTCAAAGGTGAGGCGCTCACCCTGCGGGCATTCCGTGGAGGGGGAGGTGCCGGATCTCTTTCTCGATCGCGTCTCGAGGTTCCTCGGCTGACGACGCTCCGTTCGGGCGGCCGCCTCGGGGAATACCGCCAAAGCCGCCCGTCCTTTCGGGAGGCCCTAGGATTCGCCGAGCATCACCCGGATGATCTCGCGGTCGGTGCCCACCATGCCGCGGCTCGCGATCCGGCCGACGGCCGCCGCCGTGTCGTCCGTGGTCTCCTGCACGATGCCGTCGCCCGGACGGAAGGCGCAGTCGTTCTTCACCATGTCGAGCGCAAGGATCGCGCCCTCGACCGACATCGAGATCTTCGCCGCGCAGGAGCTCTTCGCACCGTCGCAGAGCAGACCCGACGAGATGGCGAGCGCGTTGCTGATCACCTTTTCGATCTCTTCGTCCGTGCAGTCCATCAGATAAGCGATGCCCGCGCCCGCTCCGCACCCTGCACTCACGGCGCCGCAGTAGGCCGAGAGTTTCCCGATCCCCTGCTTGAGGGCGACCGTGATGAGATCGGAGAGGAGGACGCCGCGCAGGAGCTTTTCATGCGGGACGCCCAACCCTTGGGCATAGACCGCCACCGGGACGCTTGCTGTGATGCCCTGGTTGCCGCTTCCCGAAACGATCACGACGGGCAGTTCGCAGCCGTTCATGCGGGCGTCCGATCCGGCCGCCGCCCATGCGCGGGCGCGGAGCACCAAGGGCGTCTCCACCTCCGTGCGGGAGAGCAGCACCCGACCGATGCCGCAACCCCAGTTCTTCGAGAGCCCTTCGCGGGCGATCGCGAGGTTCTTTTCAATCTGCGCGGCGAGGCAGGGTTCAAGATCGTCTAAGGGCATCACGCGCGCGGCGGCGATGAGGTCGGCGATCCGCCATTTCTCGACGGTGCGCTCCTCCTGCGGACGGTCGCCCTCGGAGAGGATCTTATGGCCGTCCTCCTCGATGCAGGTGATGTTCGTGTGGTACGTGCGGATCGTCACCGTATCCGTGCGGCCGTTGAGGCGACCCGTTATGCGGATGAAGAAGACGTCTGGCTCGTTGGACTGCCGCACGACCATCGGCTCCTTCACGCGCCGTCCGATCTCGGCGCGTTCGGCGTCGGTGATTTCGGCGAGAACCTGAAGCTTCGCCTCGGGGCGGCGCGCGACGAATCCGGCCGCTACCGCGGCTTCAATGCCGTAGAGGCCGCCCGTGTTGGGAACGATCACGCTTTTCACGTTCTTCACGATGTTGCGCGACACCTCCACCTCAATTTCCTCGGGATAGCCGCCGAGCCGCCTGCCGGCTTCGGCAGCCGCGTAGGCGAGCGCAATGGGTTCAGTGCAGCCCATGGCGGGCTGAAGCTCTTCAATGAGGGCGCGGCGGTAGTGAGTGTATTGGTCGTTCATGAGTCTGGTTCCGGGACGCGCCCGGGAAAATGGAGGAAGGAGTCTTGACGCACTCTCCGCCCTGAAGGACGGGGCTTGCGCGAGGCCGGATTTTTGGTCAGCGTGTCGGCCGCCGTACCATAAGGAAACCCTACTCCCGGGACAAGAGAGGAGATTCGATCATCGGACTTTTCCGAATGCGCATCGCTTTGGAAGCTTCCGTTGGGCGCGGGTTCAGTCCCGTGCACCTCAACACGCTCCGAAGGGAGAAGCTTCACGTGTCGTACGCATGATACCCGCGAGGATGGTGATCTCCAATCTCGTGGGTGTTCCGCTTTCGAGCTTCACCGCTCGAGCGTCGGCCAGAGCGAATGGTTCGCCCCAGGAGGAGTATCGGAACCGTCTGGTAGGGAGTTGCGTTCCGGAGAGCCTGATGCGCATCGCATTGCGAGCTCCGGCTTGGGAGCTTTGAATCAGGCACTTCTCCCGGGACGGAGTTTCCTCCGTCCCGGGCCCTGTCGGCGTTAAGAAGCGCTCATGGCCCAACCCAGCAGAATCGCGATCAAGAACAGCTTGATGGCGCCACGCAGGACGAGTACCATGATGGCAACTGGATCATGGTGTTGCATGATCAGTTCCCTCCAAAGCGGTCGACACATGCAAGGTAGTAGCTTGCAGTTCGACCGTTTTGCTTTTCCTGATGCGCTCTCCCCGCAACAGCCGGGACTTTCGCGCCTCATCGCGGATAAGCAAACGGAGAACTCCCCCGAAGACGCCGTCGAGCTCGTCCGCGAGATGGCGGCCGACCCATCGCCCTGGTGATCGGCCTCGGGATCGACTACCGCGAAACGAACCATGCGCCGGACAGCAAAACGCCCCGCAGTCCTTCGAGGACCCGGGGCGTTTTGTTGGAAGACTTCCCGTCCGCCGATGGTTCGGATGCGAACTGCGGTAATCCGCCGCAAAGCCCTCAGGGAGCGGCCTCAGTGCGTGCGCTCCGCCGTCTCGGAGCGCTCCCGGCCGGCGAGCGACTCGTCGACGTGGCCCGCGACCAAGGGAATGAAGCGCTGGTTCGTGCTCCCGCGCCAGGCGCCCTGCTTCTCGACGTGAAGCTTTTGGACGTAGGGGCCGTCCACCAGCATGTCGATGTAGGGCATCAGGGGCGAGTCCTTCACGTGCGCGTAGGTGCGTCCCGTCCAGACCCAGATGGTCTTCTCGGGAAACCTCTCCTTGATGCGCTTGAGGAGCCCCGTGAGCGTTTCGGCGTGCTCGGGCTCGAAGGGGTCTCCCCCGAGGAGAGAGAGGCCCGCGATCCACTTGGAGTCGAGCGCCTTCATGATCTGCGCTTCGGTTGCTTCCGTGAAGGGCTTCCCGGCCGTAAAGGACCAGGACTCCTCATTGAAGCAACCCTTGCAGTGCACGCGGCAACCCGAGACGAAGAGGGACACCCTCACGCCCGGGCCGTTCGCCGTGTCGTAGCCCGACAGGCCGATGTAGTTCATTGCCTCGCCCTGGTCCTTACATGCTCTTGCGGTTGTGGATCTCGGCCATCTTGCCTTCGTTCATGCGCGAGACGCCGTTGACGTTGGAGTAGCCGAGGTAGCCGCAGACGCGCGAGATCACCGAGAGGTTGGAGCTGCCGCACTTCGGGCACTTCATGAGCACGTTCGTGCTGTGCGTGCCGCAGTCGCCGCAGTACGCGCTGTCGAAATTCACGCCCTGGTAGAAGCCGAGCTCCATGCCGCGCTGGATCACGGCCTTCACCGCGTCCATGTTCTCGGGATTGTCGAGACGCACGTACTGGATGTGGCCGCCCTCGCAGAGGTGGAAGTCGCGGAACTCGCGGTCCTGCTTCTCAAAGGGCGTGATCTCCTCGGTGACGTTCACGTGGAAGGAGTTCGTGAAGTACTGCGGGCTGTAGTGCTCGGTGTGCGCGAACACGTTGTCCACGCCCATCTTGCGGCAGAAGGCGTCGTACTGGCGCGCCTGCGTCGCGCAGAGGCTCTCGGCGGGCGTGCCGTAGATCGCGTAGAGCCACCCGTCCTCCTTCTTGTAGGTGTTGATCTTCGCCTGAAGGTGGCGGAGCACTTCGGCCGAGAAGTCGCCGCCCTCTTCCACGAGGCGTTTGCCCGTCCAGAGGTAGGTCGCTTCGTCAAGCGCGGTGATGCCGAACGAGGCGGTCATGTAGCGCACGAGGTCGCCCACTTCGTCGTCCGGATCCTTCGTGCCCTCGTAGAAGCCCCCCTGCGTGAAGGCGAGCGGGTTCGAGGAGCACTTCTGACGGCGGATGATGTCGTAGCGCTTCTTGAGGAATTCGCGGATCACCTCGAGGCGCTCGTCAAGTTCGGCCCAAAAGGCGGTCTTCCAGTTTTCGGGATGGTCGATCTGCGTCGCGCGGATGATGAGCGGCAGATTGAGGCTCACCGCGCCGATGTTGCAGCGGCCGATCGAGATGTACTTCCCCTCCTCATTCGCCCAGGGCGAGAGGTAGGCGCGACACCCCATCGGGCTCGTGATCACGCCGTGCTCTTGGAAGAGCTTCGAGACGGTGCCGTATTCGGACGAAAGCGACAGGTAGTCCGGGTACATGCACTCGGTCGAGGTGAGGACCGCGGCGTCGAAGAGTTCGGACGAATACGGGTCGTCGGCGATCTGCTTGGCGTCGTAGAGGTAGACGAGTTTGGGGAACACCACGGGCTTGTGGTGCGGGCCGTGGCCGCCGCGGCGGACCTGCAGCATGACTTCGTTGAGCTTCGCGAGCCATTTGCGCTCGACGGGTGCGTAGTCCTTGATGTTCCACTGGCCGAAGGTGATCGTCGTGAAGGCGAAGTCGCCGCGCGAACACGGAACCGTGTTGAGCTTGAGTTCGAGCGACTGGAAGCCCTGCTCGAGCTCGCGGATCACGTCCTTGTCGCTCTGCTCGGCCGCCTTCTCCTTCGAGAGGCCGAGTTCAAGGTACTTCTGGTTGGCGGTGTCCCAGCTCTTGAGCACATAGGGCAGGAGCACCTTGTCGAGCTCGGCGAGGGTGAAGCCGCCGAACTGCTGCGCGGTGGCGACGAGCGTAATGTCGCCCACGACCTGCAGGGCCGAGAGGACGGTCTTCGGCTCGGTGTAGCGGACGTTGGACATCTCGAAGCCGCCCTTGAGAACATTGCCGATGTCGAAGAGGCAGCAGTTGATGCACCCGAGGATCATGTCGCGCATGTCGTGGATGTAGATGTCGCCGCGGTCGGCGAATTCCTTCTCACGCCCCGAGAGATAGAACTGACGGTAGAGGGACTTCGTGAGGAAGCCCTTGATGAGCGAGCCCTTCGTTGAGACGAGCGAGCTGTCGAAGTTCGCGTTTTCGCGGTCGCCCAAGCGCAGCACGTCGTCGGCGTCCTGGCGCAGCTGCTCGAAGGTCTTCGCGTAGTTGTTCTTGTAGTAGCGGTACTCGGCGTAGGAGGTCGCGACGTCCTTGAAGCCGAACCCGGCGAGCGTGCCGATCACGAGCTCGTGGAGCTCGGAGACGGGCACCTTCTTCCTCGCCTGCAGACGCTCGCGGATCGAGTCCGCCATCGTGTTCATCACTTCGTCGGGGATCGTCTTGTCGCAGCGGAAGGCCGCCTTCTTGATGGCGTCGACGATCTTGAGCGGCTTGAAGTCTTCAAGCGTGTTGTCTTTCTTGAGAACCTTGAACATTGCCAATTCCGATCCCTCGTACATGTTGATGCGGACGGTGCGCAGCGGGATGTCCCCCGCGTCCGGCCGGCGTGTCTGGTGCGCCGAGCGCTTTCCGGACGGGCGCGGCGAAAGGCGCCGCACTAGGAAGACCGTCCGGGGTCATGAGTGGTCCGGAAGTGTAGCGGTATTTTCGAAGGGCAAAGTGTGCGGAAAACTCATCCCCAGGGACCTCAAGGCCCCGGAGAGCACTTAGACGATTGAGACTGCAGGGATTTTTGCCGCCATACCACGTTCGCGCTATCCCTGAAACACGTGTGCGGCGATTGGTCGACGTAGACAAATCGCAAAACACAACATGTAGTTTGTCCGAATGCGGCGGCGCAACCGCTTGAAGGAGGGGTTTTGGGCGTTCCGGCCTCTTCTGCGGCCGGGTTTCCTTTGCTTTCCGGGAGTTGCGGTGCGTGGGCTTCCCGCGTGTCGAAATGCGCTCGGTGACGACCGGATCGGACCAAGATGAGGGTTCGGAAACCCTCCGAAGACACCCGATGGCTTTGTCCGCGTCCAGCCGCCTCCCGCACCCCCGGTATTCGGGGGTGCCTTAGGCACTTCACCTAAGTTTGAGGGGCCGGGCGCAGGTATTCTTCGGGAGGGCCGGAAGCCGGCGCGCGCTTTGCTGTGGGTCTACATCGGATCCGGAGCGGCTTCGCCTCCGGCGGCGTCCCACCCTCCTTGTCTTCAAAAAGGAAATCCAACGATGAATCCCGTCTTTCCCTGGATCGGCATAGCCGTCCTCGTACTCTGCGGCTGGGCCATCGTGAAGAAGTACCAGGTCAACATGGTTCTCCTTCTCGGCGGTCTTCTCCTCAATGCGCTCGCCCTCTGGGGCGGCGCGGACATCTTTCCGAAGAAGTTCAATGCGACGGGTCTCCTCGGCTTCGACCTCGTCGAGCTGCTGCGCACGATCAGCGTGTCGCAGGTGAGCGGCGTGGGCTTCCTCATTTTGATTTCGGGCGGCTTCGCCGCGTACATGCAGGCGATCGGCGCCTCGGACCGCTTCGTGACGGTCTGCGCCAAGCCGCTCTCGCTCATCAAGAACCCGTACATCATCCTCGCTGCGGTCTTCATCGTCGGCCACTGCCTCGGTCTCGTGATCACGTCCGCCGCGGGCCTGGCGATGCTGATGGTCGTGACGGTCTATCCGCTCATCATCCGCGTGGGCTGCTCGCCCTTGGCCGCCGCCGCGGTCGTCGCAAGCGTGCTCGCGATCGGCTACGCCCCGGCGTCTGGCACGGCGAACTTCGCCTCGCAGCTCGTGCACCTCGACCCGATCGAGTACCTCGTGCGCTACCAGCTCCCGATGGCCGTTCCGACCATCCTCGCGATGGCCCTCGCCCACGTCTTCACGCAGTACTGGTTCGACAAGAAGGAAGGCAAGGGTGAGGTCGCGAACCTCGGCGAACTCGAGCAGAAGCTCGAGAAGCTCGAGAAGACGCCGGCCCTCTACGCGGTGCTCCCGCTCCTGCCGATCGCGCTCCTCCTGGTCTTCAATAAGTTCGTCTGGGGCGTTTCGATGAACGTCGCCACTGCGATGTTCATCGCGTGGATCCTCGCCTTCATCGTCGACCTCATCGTTCGCCGCCAGGTGAAGGAGTCCTTTGACCTGTCGTTCGCGATGTTCAAGGGCATGGGCTCGATCCTCACCTCGACCGTCGGCCTCATCTTCGTCGCGGCCTTCTTCGCCAAGGGCCTGCAGAACATCGGCATCGTCGACCTCCTGATGGGCGGTGCGCGCTCGATCGGCCTCGGCTACGAAGGCACCTCGGTGGTGCTCTCCGCGATCGTGGGCGTCGTCACCGTCCTCACGGGCTCGGGCGTTGCCGCATTCACGAGCCTCGGTCAGCTCGTTCCCGACGCCGCGCAGCACTTCGGCATGGACGGCATCTCGATGATGCTCATGATGCACACGGCTTCGGAAATGCTCCGCGCCATGAGCCCGGTCGCCGGCGTGATCATCATCGTCGCGGGCTTCGCGAAGGTGAACCCGCTCACGATGGTGAAGCGCACGATCATCCCCTGCCTCACCGGCTACGTGGTGATGCTCGTCTCCGTCTCCCTCATGTTCGGGTGACGCACGCTCCCGCCTCCCTCCTCCGGAGCTCCGGCTCCGGAGACGGTCGGCGGGTTGAGCGGTGTTCAAGGAAAAGCCCGTCCGAAAGCGAATTCCGGACGGACTTTTTCATTCTCCGCCCCCGCGGCGTTCCGGCGAGTGGCCGGAACCGGAGGGGACTGACCGGTTAGGTTAAATATCGAGCACCCGCGCGAGGAAGCCGCCGACGGCGGACTGCGCCTGCGGGAGCGCGAAGAGCGTGTGCGGAGCGCCCGGGATCAGGACGATCTCGACGTCCTCGTAGTCGGCGAGCGTGCGCCCGGCGTGGCCGAGGGCCTCGTCGTTGTCGAGCCAGCTGTTGGCGCGGCTGAAGAACTTGTCGGTGGCGCTCATGACGTTGAGGACCGGGAGGTCCTTCGGAATGTTCGTGCGGTGCGCGGCGACGTGGTAGTTGTCTTCGCAGGACCAGGAGAAGATCATGCGGGCGGTTTCGGGATGCCCCTCGGGAGCGGTGAAGCGCGCGGCTGCGACGCCTCCCTCGCTCGTGCCGGCGACGACGTAGCGTCCGTCAAAGCCCGGGACCTCGTCGAGGCGCTTCGCGGCGTTCAGGAGCTCCGCGGAGCGAAGCGCGTGCACGCGCTCGTAGTCTTCGCGCGCAACGGGCGAGGAATACGTGATGCGGCCGGGAAGCTCGAAGGAGTTAGGGCAGAGGAAGCCGATGCCGAGGCTCGCGAGCCACCGGCCGAAGGCCTTCACGGGTTCGCCGACGCCGGAGCTGCCGTGCGCGAAGAGCACGAGGGGCTCTTCGGAGAGGTGGATCTTGTCCTTTGGGAATTCGTCGAGCGGGCCCTCGTAGATCCCCCAGGGGGCGACGTAGAAGGCCTTCTCAAAAGTGCGCGCGAGGGTCTCCTCGGTGTGCTGATCGGCGGTGCCCGAAACGGAGCCGGTGATTTCAATCGCCATGATGCGGGGTTCCTCCTTAGTGAGTTGGACGCGCTCCGGGCGGGCGGAAGGCCCGCGCGCCCGGGTGCGGCTCGGCAAATAGTACAGCGCCGGACGGCGCGCCACGATTAGAATTCCCTCCGCGGTTTTGCGCCGGGGCCACCTCCGTCGTCATACGCCGCTTCCTTTCCGCTTTTCCGTTTTGGTCTCTTCGAAGAGCCATGCTCCAGAACGCTCTCCCGACGGTCTTTCTCCTCGGGGGCGTGGGCGCCCTCTCGCGCTACGCCGTCCTCGTCCTTGCGGCCCGCCTCATGGGGCCCTTCCCATCCGGAATCATCATCGTCAACACACTGGCCGCCCTGATCGGTTCGACGCTCGTCGCCGCGCAGGCGCCCGAGTCCGTCGGACTCGCCCTCGGCGGCGGGTTCGTCGGGAGCCTCGGCACGCTCTCCTCGCTCTGCTCCGAGACGATCTCGCTCGCCGAGCGCCGCAAGTTCGGCCAGATCGCGCTCTTCATCGGGCTCACGCTCGTGACGGGCGTCGCCGCGACGCTCGCCGGCTTCTCGATCGGGGAGGCGCTCCGATGACGAAGGACCGGCTCCTTGAACTTCTCCTCATTTTCGCCGGCGGGGGCGCGGGCGCCCTTCTGCGCGTCCTGATGGAGGCGCCCGCCTGGGGACCCTGGATGCCGGCGAACTTCCTCGCCTGCCTCCTGATGGGGTTCTCTTCGGCCCTGGTGCAGCAGGGATTCTTTGCGCCGATGGCGGCGTCGCTCTGGAAGGCGCTCGTCCATACGGGTTTCCTGGGCGGCCTCTCCACCTTCTCGGTCCTCTCCATCGCCGCCTGCGTGGAGGCGGACGGGAATCTCCTCTACGCCCACTGGCGGCTCCTTGAACTCCTCGCGGGGTTCTGCATCGCCGCGGTCTTCGGCTTCGGCCTCGGGCGCTTCTTCGTGCGGATCTTCCCCGGCGCGGGGGCGAGATGACCGCGGGCGAACCGCTGACGGACGCTTCAGGAAGGGATGCGACCGGAGAAGAGGCGGCCGCGCGTTGGTACCGGGTTGCAGGGCCGCTCTTCATTGAACCGGACGGGAGGATGGAGGACGGGCTCGAGGTGGTGCTCACCGCCCATCATTCCGTCTCCATTCCGGCGGCGACGGAGTCGCGCGCCCGCGAAGGCGCGGCCCTCCCCCTCGAGCGGCTGGGCGCCAACGCGCTCCTCGACTGCCGGTGGGACGCCACGGCCCGGGCCCTTAAGGGAACGCCCGCCATCGTCTCTCGCCGCAGCCGCCTCGGTCGCGAGACCCGGGAAACGTTGGCTCAGGGCTTCTTCACAAGCCCGCCCGCGCTGCTCGAGGCCGGTAGACTACCCAAAGACCCCGTCGACTGGCGACGGCCCGCCGCCGCTGCGGCGAAGGGCTTCCTCGGGTTCCTCTTCCTGCTCCTCGTCGTGGGCGCGTTGGCGGCCTAGCGCAGGAAGCGACGTTCGTCCAATGTGTCGGAACAAAAAACGCATTACGTTCGGTAATACCGCATGGTTGCGTAGAAACGCTCCGAGGAAACCGGACAACGGAGCGCACAATCGTCTTGAACCGCCCTGAAGCTCAGGCATTCAACCGAGGCGGCGCCGCCGCACCAAAATAGGGATCCCGGCCCGAAGCGCCACCCTGCTTCTTGATTCAGGCGCTCCCGAGGCCTCAAGAACGCAAAACGCAAGAACCAGCAAACACCGCACCACCTCCATGACCGACTCCTCCACAAACGATCCCGGACTCCGCCTCACCGAACCCGTCGCCGCGGGCATGATCCGCGGCATGAAGACCACCGCGCCCCTTCTCGTCGGCATCATTCCGCTCGCCTTCATTCTCGGCACCCAGGGCGCGCAGCACGGACTCACCGGGGTCGGCATGTCCCTGATGGCGGGCCTCAACTTCGCGGGCGGCAGTGAATTCGCGGCCGTGGCGCTCTGGAGCGCCGCGCCCTCCTTCGTTGTGATCTTCATCACGACCTGGCTCATCAACTGCCGCCACATTGTTCTCGGTGCGGCGCTCACGCCCTGGATGGAGCGGCAGAAGCTCTCGGTTCCTAAGGAAATGCTCGCCTTCTTCATCATGTGCGATGAGACCTGGGCGCTCTCGATGCAGGACGTCAACCGCCGCAGGAAGGCAGGGCTGCCGGCCGAGAAGATCTTCTCCTGGCCCTTCCACATGGGCGTGGGCCTCACGCTCTGGTCCTCGTGGTGGTTCACCGCCGGCGTAGGCGCGCTCTTCGGCGGCGCCTTGGGCGACCTCTCCCGCTGGGGCTTCATGATGGCCTTCCCCGCCACCTTCATCGGTCTCGTGGTCTCCATGCGCCCGACCCTCAAAAAGTCCCTCCCGATGGCGGTCTCCGCCGTCGCCGCGGCCCTGGCGAGCCTCTGGCTCCCGCTTCACTGGAGCATCCTCATCGCCACGATCCTCGGTCTCGGAACCGCCGTGGTGAAGAACGACTGATTGGAGACGCTGGAAATGACATCTGAAATCTTCGCCTTCCCGTCCCTGCAGGAATTCATCGTGATCCTCGGGATGCTCGCCGCCACGTATTCGACGCGCCTGATCGGCTGGCTCGTCCTCAGGAACCGCCCCGTGTCGCCCACGACGCAGCGGGTGCTCGACGCCGCGCCGGGCTGCGTGATGATCTCGATCGTCGCGCCCGCCTTCATGACCACCAACGTCGTCACGCTCGTGACGCTCGCGGCCACGGTGCTCGTCGCCTTCCGCGTCAACCTCGCCTGGACCATCCTCTTTGCGGTGGGGTTCAACGCGCTGCTGCAGACGTTCTTGTGACTGCTCCTCGCTTCACTGACAACAGCCCCGGCTTGCCGGGGTCTTACACTGTCTCGACGAG
>NZ_DAVZJY010000041.1:0-13365 GCF_052272535.1 Sutterella sp.
CGCGCTCGCCGAGGCGCAGCGCAGGGGTTGGAGCGACGCCGAGCCGCCGCTCGCGGACCGCGGGGGCGAGGCGCCGGCCGCAGGGGACGTCGTGCCCCTCACGCTCGTCATGAGCTGGCTCAAGGACCCGGCGCGCTTTCTCTTGAAGCGCCGCGGCGTCTTCCTCGAGGGCGAGCAGGCCGACGACCGCCCGCCCTTTGTGCCTGAAGCCTCGGGGCTTCCTGCCTGGTCGCGCGGAACCGAGGCGCTCTCGGAGCTCCTCGAAGGAGGGGACGGACGCTGGGTGCTCGAGCGCTGGGCGGCCGACCCCACCGTGGGCGCCAAGGGCGTGCGCGAATGGGCGGTCGCGGGCGACGTGGAGAAGGCCGAAGCGATCGCGGGGCTCGTGAAGGACGCGACGCAGGGCCTCGTGCGCGAAGATCCCGTGATCCTCACGGCCGCCCCGACGGGCGTCGATTGGAGCCTTACGGTGCGCGAAGCGAACCTCTGGCGGGATCCCGCCACAGGCTTGCGGCGCTTCGTCTTCGCGGGCGTCTCGAAGATCGGCAAGGAGGCGCTCTCGACCATCGTGGTACAGGCGCTCTTTGAGTACGCGCTCGTCGCCGCCGCCGGCATTGAGGCCGAGGGCGTCCTCATCTGTCCCTTCAAGCCCGCAAAGCGGGGCTCCAAGGAGGGGCCCAACAGGCTCGATCTTCCCGCCTTCACGCCCGGGGAGGGCCGGCGGATTCTCGGCGTTCTCGCGCGGAGCTTCGCCGCGTCGCTCACGGACGCTCCGGCGCTCGCGAAGGCCCCCTATGCGGCACAACGCGGCGCGCCCGGAGCGGCCGTCAATCATGCGAACCTGATGCTCTTCCGCGGGCTCGACCTCAAGGGCGCCCTCGAGAAGCTCAACGACGCGGCGCAGATCCTCACCGCGCTCCTGCGGGCGCGGGAGCGCGCGGGCGAGGCGGCCGCGGCGCTCTTCAAACCCAAGGGAAGAAAAAAGACCGGCGCCGCGGCGGATCCCGCGGCGGTGGCGAACGCGGCCGCCGACGCGGAGGCGGAGGAGAAGAAGCGTCTGATCGAGGAATGGGAGGCCTGGTGGAAATGACGACGGAAATGATCAGGGCGGACGGCGCGCTGCAGACGGGCGGGGGAACTCAGAAGAAGCCCGACTTCGACGTCGTGACGGCGCCCCTGCTGCGCCCGACGCTGCTTGAGGCTTCGGCGGGCACGGGAAAGACCTTCTCGATCAAGCACCTCGTGCTGCGGCTCGTGGTTGAGGAGCGCATTCCGGTGAGCCGGCTCCTCGTGATGACCTTCACGCGGACGGCGACCGCGGAGCTCAAGAGCCGCATCGAGGCGCACCTCACGGAGGCCCTGGCGCTCCTGGAGGCGGGCGGCCTCGAGGCGCCGCAGGTCCGGACGGCCGAAGCCAAGATCGTCGAGCAGATCGGACATTGGCGCGGCTCGGGGATTGACGACGCGACGGCGGCGGCGCGCATCCGCGAGTCGCTCGCGCAGTACGACAACGCGGCCGTGAGCACGATCCATGGCTTCTGCCAGAAGGTGCTCGAGGAGAACGCCTTCTCCTCGGGCGGGGCGCTCGGGTTCGACGTCCTCGCCTCGGACGAGGCGTACCGCGAGGATGCGGTGCGCGACTATCTGCGCCGCGAGATCGACCGGCTGCCCGACGACGCGGCGCGCCGGGAGTTGGTCGAAGGCGAGGACTGGCTCAAAAAATTGGAGAAGCTCACCGAGCTGCCCCCCGCGCTCGAACCGCGCGCCTGGGGGGAGGCGCCCGAAGGGGACGTGGGCGCGGCGCTCGGGCGCTTCCTCACGGACGCCCCCGGGGAGTTGAGGCGCCTGAAGCGCGACGCACGCGTGAAGACCTTCAACGACCTCCTGAAGGACCTCTACGAAGCGCTCATGCCCGAGGACGACGGCACGCCCGAAGGGAGGCGTCGCCTCGAGCGCGCCGAGCGCTTGGTCGAGCGCATCCGCAGCGCCTACCGGGGCGTGCTCGTGGACGAATTTCAGGACACCGATCCGCTGCAGTACGCCGTGATCGACCGGCTCTTCCTCTCGGTCTTCGAGCGCCCGGCTGACGACCCGGTGCGCGCGGGCCGCGCGATCTGGTTCGTCGGCGACCCGAAGCAGGCGATCTACGGCTTCCGCGGCGCGGACCTCAACACCTATCTCCTCGCACGCCGCCGCATCGAGGCGCTCGGCGCCCGGGAGCGGCTCGGCACCAACTACCGCTCCTCGGCGAAGCTCCTCGCCGGGCTTGAAGCCTTCTTCACGCAGGCCGGAGAAAAGAGGAGCGCCTTCCTGCGCTCCGACCTCGTCTTCGAGCCGGTCAAGGCGAGCAAAAAGCGCGTCGGCCTGTGGCTGCGCGACGAGAGCGCCCCGGGCGGCTGGCGCGAGTCCGAAGCCTGCGAGCTCTGGACCTACCTCGAGGACGTGGACCCGAAGGCGGAAGAGACGAAGAGCGCCGTCAACGAGGTCATGGCCTGGCGCATCGCGCGGCTTCTCGACGCGGGCCGCAGGGGACTCGCGGTGGTCGAGGCGGAGGGGGACGACGAGAGGGCGCACACGATCCCGATCAACGGCGTCGAAGTGCGCATGCGCGGCCTTGAGGCGCGCGACGTTGCGGTCCTCGTGCGCGCGAACGCCGACGCGAAGGAGATCGCCCGCGCGCTCGCGCTCCGCGGCGTGCGCAGCCGCTACGAATCGCAGGACGAGGTGACCGCGTCCGAAGAGGCGCAGGAAGTCCTTCTCATCCTGCGCGCCTTCGCGGCGCCGGGCGACCTGAAGGCGCTCCTCGCCGCGCAGGCGACGCGCTTCGTGGGCGACCCCTTCAGCCTCACCTCGAACGAAGAGGCCGAGGAGAAGCGCCGCATCGAGCTCAGAGAGGTGATCGAATCGGGCGCGCGCCGCTGGGCTACGGCCGGTCCCGCACCGGCCTTGCGGCGCCTGATGGACTTCTGCCGCACGACCGAGCGCCTGCTTCCCGTCGCCGGGGGCGAGCGGGTGCTCGCCAACTACGCGCACCTGATCGAACTCCTTCACGGCGCGGCACGCTCGATTCCGACGCCCTCGGGCCTCGCGGCGTGGCTCGCCGAAGCGGGCCGCACGAAGGACGCGCGGGGCGATGAGAGCGACCGCAAGGTGCGCCTGGAGAACGACGACAACCTCGTCACCCTGCAGACGATCCACAAGAGCAAGGGCCTGCAGTATCCGGTGATCTTCCTGCCCCACGGGCAGCGCAATGCGGTGCTGCCCCAGAAGGAAGTCGTGCACAAGGGGCGCGACGACGCCGGCCGGCCGACCCTCGTCCTCACCCACCGGAAGACCGATGCGCTCCCCGTCGAGTGCGCCGAGGCCTACGAGGAGGCCGTGCGGCTCTGCTACGTCGCGATGACGCGTGCGGCGGCGCACCTCGTGCTCGTCCTCGCCACGCCCACGAAGCCCGACAAGGGCGACGGGAAGCCGCGCGAGTGGAACGCGCAGTCCAAGGCGACCCGGAGCGGCTACTACTGCGCGCTCATGGGCGGCGTTGAATTCGGCAAGGACCAGGTCGATCAGGCGACGGCGGCGCTCGAGGCCGTGGGCAGGCGCGGGTGCGGACCCGACGAGCTCCCGGGCAGATGGGCGCGCCGAGACCTCAACGAACTCCTCGCCGAAGCCCGGGAGGACGCCCTGCGGCTCCAGCCCGAGGCGGCCGCCGAGGCGTCCGTGCAGCCCGCACGGGCGCGTCGCGCGGCTTGGCGCACGTCGAGCTTCACCGGCATTTCGCGCATGACCGAGGACGACGCACCGGGGTTCTCCGCCTGGTACGGCGAAGCCGCGCGCCCGACTGCGGGCTCGGACATCCTCGACTTCCCGAAGGGCGCGCAGGCGGGCACGTGTCTGCATGAGATGCTCGAGCTCGCGGATTTCGAGGGCATGGCGCGGGGGGACGAAGCGGGTCGCGCCGCAGCTCTCGAGCTCTGCCGGCGCGAAGTGGAGCGCCACCTTTCGATCACGGACGAAGCGGCGCGCGAACGCGCGGCCGAGGGCGCCGCGCAGATGATCCGCGACGTACTGAACGCCGAGATCGCGCCGGGCGTCTTCCTGCGCGAGGTCACGAAGCGCGCCCGCACCGCGGAGCTTGAATTCCTCATTCCGATCCCCGCGGGCCTCACGGCGAAGCGCCTCGCCGCCGAGCTCCGTGGCCTCGACCCGAAGTACGACTTCGGGGAGCTGCGCGAGGAGTCCCTGAAGGGGTTCCTCACGGGCTTCATCGACCTCGCCTTCATGAAGGACGGGCGTTTCTGGGTGCTCGACTGGAAGAGCAACAAGATATCGCCCGAGGCCGAGGGGTACACGGCGCAGGCGATGGACGAGGAGATGCGTCGGCACCTCTACCGGCTGCAGTACCTCATCTACCTCGTGGCCCTGAGGCGCTTCCTGCGCGCGCGGCTCGGCGCCGCCTGGCGCGACGACATGTTGGCGGGCGCCCTCTACGTCTTTCTGCGCGGCGTGCGCGCCGGGGTCACGACCCCCGAGAACCCGCAGGGCGTCGTCTGCGACGTCGTGCGGCCTGAAGTGATCCGCCGCCTCGACGATCTCTTTTCCGGAGCCTGCTGATGTCTGAAACGAACTTCACCGCCGCCCCGAAGGGGGGACTCTTGGGACTCGGCGCCGCGCTCCTGCGCGCGGCCGCCCGCTACGCCGAAGGATCGGGGCTCACGCTCCCCGAATCCGTCGCGCCGACGATGGAGGCGCTGATGGGCGCCTTCGCGCGCGCCGAAGAGCGCGGCAGCGTCTGCATCCGGGCGGAGGGCGCCGCGCAGCGGCTCGGCTCCGCCGCAGACGTCGCCGATCCGGCGCGGGCGGGGGCCTCGGGGCTCGCGCGGCTCCAAAAGGGCCTCGCCGACCTGGTCGCCGTCGGGCTCGCGCAGAACCTCGCCGACTTTCTCGACGCCGCGCGGGCCGAGGCCCGGCAGCCCGGCACCGGACGGTTTGCGCCGATCGTCGTCGACGAAGCCGGGGACTTCGCGGAGTCGCGCATCTACTTCGCGCGCTTTGCCTTTGAAGAGGTGATGCTCGCGCAGGCGCTCCTCGGGCTCGCGGGCGACGCGACCGAGCCCATCCCCGAGGAAATGCGCCGCAAGATCGATGCGACGGCGGTTTTGGCGGGCGCCGACGCGCTGCAGCGCCGCGCGGTCGAGCTCGCCCTCGAGCGGCGCTTCGTCGTGGTCTCGGGCGGCCCCGGCACGGGGAAGACCACCACGGTCGCGCAGATCCTCGAATGCCTTCTCGCGCAGAACCCGGACCTCAGGATCGCGCTCGCCGCGCCCACCGGCAAGGCCGCGGGTCGCATGGACCAGTCGATCCGGCAGAGCGTCGGGCGCGGGTTCGCGCCGGTGCTCGCCGCCGCGCTCGCCGTCGACGCCCTGCGCCCCGAGGGCGAACGACGCATCCGCGCGCGCACGATCCACAAGTGGCTTCTGACGCCCACCGCCGCGGGCGCCTTCCCGGGGCCCGGGAATCCCATCCCGGCGGACGTCCTCGTCGTGGACGAGGCGTCGATGGTGGATATCCACTGGGCCGCCCGGCTCTTCGCCGCCGTGAGCGAAGGGGCCCGCGTGGTGGTCCTCGGCGACAAGCACCAGCTCGCCGCCGTGGGGCCGGGCGCCGTCTTCGCGGACATCTCCGACGCCGACGGGGCGCTCGCCGCGTGCGCGGTGGAGCTCAAGACGAGCCACCGCTTCCGCGCGGGCGGCGTGATCGCGCGGCTCGCCGACGCGGTGAACCACCAGGGCGATGCGGCGGATCTTCCAGAGTCGGAGGTCTTCGCGCGGGTGCTCGCTGCGCTGAACGACCTTCCCGCCGCGCCCACGTCCGAAGATCCGCATCCCGCGAGCGCGAAGCTGCACGACGACGACGCCGAAGAGGCGGCGCTCGACGAAGACGAGCGGCGGGCGCAGAAGGAGGCCTTCAACCGCACGGGACTCACCCGGGGGGTGAGGCGCTGGCTCGCGCGCGAACTCGACGGGTACGCCGCCCAGCTTGAGCGCTACCGCCTCGCCTGGCAGGCGGGCGCGGACGACGCGGCGCTCCACGAATGCGCCCGCGGACTCTGGGGAGCGCTCTCGCAGTTCCGCGTGCTCGCCGCACAGCGCCGCGGCGCAATGAGCGTCGCGGCCGTGAACGACGCCGCCGGGGCCGAGATGCGCGCGCGCTGGCCGATTGAATCCGTGGCGGGCGGCGAGAACTACCCCGGACGCGTCGTGATCGTACGGCGCAACGACGACGGACTCTCCGTCTACAACGGCGACGTCGGGATCGTGCTTCCGGCGGCGCAGACGGGGGACGGCGCCGTGGTCTACCGCGTCTACTTCGGGGACGCCGACCGGATGCTCCCGGCGGCGCTTCTGCCCGCGCACGACACGGCCTGGGCGATCACGATCCACCAGTCGCAGGGCTCGGAGTTCGAGCGCGTCGCGGTGCTGCTGCCGCGCCGGCCCGGGAGCGGACTCGCCACGCGCGAGCTCCTCTACACGGGCATCACCCGCACGAAGGCGGAGGTGGACATCTTCGGCCGCCGCGACGTGCTCGCCGAAACCGTGCGCCGGCCGACGGTGCGCGAAGGGGGCTTGGCCGCCCGCCTGCGGCTCGGGCGCTTCTGAGGGGCGGAGAAAAGCCCCGCCGCTCTCCCCTTTCGGGGAGGCGCGCGGGGCGCAAAACAATGCGGACGGACGCGCCCGGACTACTTCACCGCGGCCTTCTTCACGAGCTCAGCGAAGTGGCGCTTGGCGTTCCGTTCGGAGAGCTGGGCGCGCAGACCTTCCTTCTGTGACTCATAGGTCGGGAAGTCCTTCGCGGCGCGCTTCTCGTCGAGCTTCACCACGTGGTAGCCGTACTGGTTGAGGATCGGCGCCTGGGCGACGGCGCCCGGGGTGAGCACGCGGAAGGCGTTGCCGAAGGTCTGGTCGACGTTCGCGGGCACGAGCCAGCCGACGAGGCCGCCCTTGTCGCGCGACTGCGGGTCGATCGAGACCTCCTTCGCGACCGCGTCGAACTTCTCGCCCTTGTTGAGGCGCGCGATCACCTTCATCGCTTCGGCTTCGGTCTTCACGAGAATGTGGCGAACCTTGTACTCGACGTCGCCGTAGGCGCGCTTGGCGTTGTCGTAGGCCGCGCGGACCTCCTTGTCGGAGGCGGGGTTCTTCCGGGCGTAGTCGGAGACGAGGAGCTGGACCTTCAGCTGATTGCCGTAGCGCTCCATGGCGTCGCGGTAGTCCTTCGAGCGGTCGATCTTCGCCTTGGCGGCCTCCTGCAGGAGCACGCGCTCCTCGACCACCGCGCTGCGGACCTGCTGCTCGAGGGCGGCGCCCGCTTTGGCGCCGCGCTTGACGGCGTTGTCGTAGACCTGCTGCTGCTGCGCGGCGGAGATCTTCTCGCCGTTGACGGTGATGTTCTTGAACTCGGCCTGGGCCGAGGCGGCGAGCCCGAGCATGAGCACGGCGCCGGCGATGAGGGACTGCTTGAACATTTCTGCCTTTCGACCTTCTTTTTGAACGGGTCCCTCCGGGGCGCCTCTGCGCGACCCGGAGCGGAGCCTTCGATGATGAGCGTTGTGGGAAATCCAGTCTGCCGCGCGGGCGTTCTCAGAGCGCCTCCGCGGCGAATTCGGCGAGCCGCGAGCGTTCGCCCCGGGTGAGCGTGATCGTCGCGGCGTGGGCCCACCCCTGGAAGCGCTCGACCACGTAGGTGAGGCCCGAGCTCCCTTCGGTGAGGTAGGGCGTGTCGATCTGCGCGATGTTGCCGAGGCAGACGATCTTCGTGCCCGGACCCGCGCGGGTGATGAGCGTCTTCATCTGCTTCGGAGACAGGTTCTGCGCCTCGTCGATGATCACGAACTTCTGCAGGAACGTGCGCCCGCGCATGAAGCTCATCGACTTCACGCGGATGCGGTTCTTGATGAGGTCCATCGTCGCCTGACGGCCCCATTCGCCGCCCGTGTCCGAGGCGTGGAGCACCTCGAGGTTGTCTTCGAGGGCGCCCATCCACGGAGCCATCTTCTCCTCTTCGGTGCCCGGGAGGAAGCCGATGTCCTCGCCCACGCTCACGGTGGCGCGGGTCATGATGATCTCGCTGAAGCGCCGCTCGTCGATCGTCTGCGTGAGCGCCGCGGCGAGCGTCATCAGGGTCTTGCCGGTGCCCGCCTGACCGAGGATCGTCACGAAGTCGATCTCCGGATCCATCAGGAGGTTGAGGGCCATGTTCTGCTCGCGGTTGCGCGCGTTGATGCCCCAGACCTTGACGCGGCTCTTCGCGCGGTAGTCCTTCATGAGGCGCACGGTGATCGTATGGCCGCGCACCTGGGTGACGAGCGCCATGAAGTTCTCGTCGCCGTCGACCGAGATGCATTCGTTGACGATGAAGCGCGCGGGGTCGTCGGCCTCAAATTCGTAGAAGGTGGTGCCGTGGTCCTGCCAGGAGCGCAGCGTCTTCGCGACCGAGTCCCAGAATCCGGGTTCGAGCGTGAGCTTGCCCGAATAGAGCATGTCGGTGTCGTCCAACACCTTGTCGTTGAAGTAGTCCTCCGCGGGGATCCCGAGCGTCGTCGCCTTGATGCGCATGTTGATGTCCTTGGAGACAAGGACGACGGCGTACTGGGGGAAGGCCTTATGCAGGCCGTGGACGGTCGCGAGGATGCTGTTGTCGCCGCGGAAGGTCGGAAGCGCCGCGGGGAGCTCTACGCCCATCGGGCGGGTCTCGAACCACAGACGCCCGGTCGCCTCGGTGTTGCCGAGGAGGCTGAGCGGCACGCCCTGGCGCAGCTGCCCGTCGTTCGCCTCAATGAGGGCGTCGAGCGTGCGGCTCACCGAACGGGCGTTGCGCGCGACGTCCGTGAGGCCCTTCTTGTGGTTGTCGAGCTCCTCGAGCGTCGTCATCGGCAGGAAGATGTCGTGCTCGGCGAAGCGGAAGATCGAGAGCGGATCGTGCATGAGGACGTTGGTGTCGAGCACGAAGAGCTTCTTCTTGTCGTCGGGCGTGGCCGCGCGCCCCCTGCGGCCGGCGTTCTGCGCATAGACGCGGCGCGGGAGACGGGAGTCGGGCTCCGCCTTGCGCTCCTCCTGGGCGGGCGCCTTCGCGGCGGGCTTGTGCGCCTGCGCTGCGGCGGCCTGCGCCTCGGCGGGCTGAACGGACTGCACGGGCTTCTCAGCTGCCTTCGAGGCCTTCACGGGTTTCGCCGTCTTCGGCGCGCCGGCCTTCACGACCGGCTTCTGGGCAGGCTGTTCGGCTGCCTTTTGGGGAGTCTTCGCGAGAGCCTTCTCGTGCGTCTTTTCAGACGCCGGCGCAGCGGCCTTGCCGGCGAGCTCGACGGGCTCGACCGTCTTCGGCGTAGCCTTGGCGGCGGCCCTGCGGGTGCGCTTCGGCTGGGCGGCGGGTTCGGGCGCGGGAACGGGCGCCTCGGCTACGGGTGCGGCCTGCGCCGCGGGCTCTTCGGCCGCGGGGGGCGGCGCGAAGAGCGCGGCCGCCTTCTTCGGCGCCTTCACGCGCTCGAGCAGAGCGGGCGCTTCCTCGACGGTCGGGACGGGGGCGGCGGAGGTCTTCTTCGTTGTGCGGCGCTTCGCGGGGGCCTTTTCGGGGACTTTTGCGGGAGCCTTTGCAGGCGTCGCTTCCGCGGCCTTGCGCGGCCTCTTTTCGGGCGCTGCAGCGGACTTCTTCGCGGCGGTCTCGGCGGGCGTCTTCTCCGCTGCCGGGGCGGCTACCTTCGCCGCGGCGAAGGTAGCCATGACGTTTCGCGCCTCGGGGAGCGTGCGTTCGGTTTCGGGCTTGGCCGGCGCGCCGTAGTCCTCAAGGATGTCGGCGGGTTTGGCGGGTGCTTTGGGCAGCGGCATAGACGAAGTTCTGTGCGAAGAGGATGGGTGAGGGCTCCTCCTCCGGGAGGAGCTCCGGTCAGTTCAGTCATTCTAGAGGCACGGGGCGCAGGATGAAGAAGGGGCGGCAGCCCTCTCCCGGGCGCCGCCCCTTTGATAATCCGGCCGCCCGGGCGCGCCTTCAGCGGGTTCCCGGGGCTCGTCGCTCTTCCTGCGCACGCTCCACGGCTACGAGGCGAAGTACGCCGCGATCCTGTGCGTGCTCGCCTTCGTGCACCGGCAGGCGAACTCGCTCTCGCAGCACCGCGTGACGCCCGTCGAGGTGGGCGTGCGCATCCACAAATGTTCGCCCAAGGACCGCGAGCGGCTTGAGAACTACTTCGGCTACCCGGTCGACACCGAGGGCGCGCGCGGTTGGTTCATCCGCTACGCCTACGACGACGTGATGGAGCCCTACGCCGCGCAGAACGCGATGCTGCGCGAGGCGAACGAGCAGATCCTCAACCGCGTGCGGCAGTACTCCTTCACCGTGCGCGTCGAGGAGGAGATCGAGGAGCTCCTGAAGTCGGGCGAAGGCGTGCGCATTCAGGATGTCGCCGCACGCCTCAACATGTCCTCGCGCACACCGAGCGCTCGATCACCGAGATCGCCTACACGATCGGGTTCTCCGACCCGAGCAACTTCTCGCGCACGTGCGCGCGCTGGTTCGGGTGCTCGCCCGCCGCATACCGCCGCCGCATCCGACAGCTGCCGACCTGAGGCGCGCACTCTCTTCCGGCCTAGTGCGTCGGAAGGGGCGGGATAACACCGGGGGACGGCGGGGTGAATAATCCTGTTTCCGTCCCCCGATTTCGTCGGGCTTCTGGGTTAGGATAAATCTACTGCGCCCGTCCCTGTGGGCGCGGACGACGACAACGATCGCCCGCGAGGGCGGCGCGCCGGACTTCCGACGGGATCCCGGCGGCGCCGCAGGGCCGCCGCCGCTCCCCTTCGGGCGGCGGACCCCAAAAAGGCGCGGGCGCGCACGAACACCAGAAACGGAGATCTTTCTATGCTCTACATCTCGACGCGCGGCGCCGCGGAAGGCAAGACCTTCGCAGACATCGCCTTCGAGGGGTTCGCAAGCGACTGCGGCCTCTACGTCCCGGAAAGCTTCCCGAAGTTCACGGCCGAGGACATCGCGCTCCTGCGCGGCCGCGACTTCCCGAGCATCGCCTGGGAGGTGATGCGGCGCTTCTGGACGCAGATCCCCGAGGCGGACCTCTGGGCGCTCTGCCGCGACGCCTGGCAGCCGCAGAACTTCCCGAACGGGCGCGACCCCTTCAAGGCGCACGACGTCGCGCCGATCAAGTGGCTCAAGGACCAGGTGGGGATCTTTGAGCTCTCCAACGGCCCGACCCTCGCCTTCGACGACTTCAGCCTGCAGTTTCTGAAGCGCCTCCACGCGCGCCACCTCGGCACGGAGGCGAAGAACCTCACGCTCGTGGGCGCCACGACGGGCGACATGGGCGCCGCCGCCGAATACGCCTTCGGCGAGCGCAAGGACACGCGCGTCGTGATGCTCTCGCCCAAGGACCGCATGTCGAAGTTCCAGTCCGCGCAGCTCTACTCCGACCTCGACGAGAACGTGCTCAACCTCGAGGTGGAGGGAACGTTCGACGACTGTCAGGAGCTCGTCTACGGCATTCTCGAGGACGACGACTTCCGCACCTCCAACGGGCTGGGCGCGGTCAACTCCTACCTCTGGGCGAGAATCGCCGTGCAGGTCGCGTGCTACTTCTACGCCTACATCCAGGCGACGGGCTCGCAGAGCGAGCCGGTGGTCTTCTGCGTGCCGTGCGGCAACTTCGGCAACGCCTACGCGGGCGTCGTCGCCCGCAAGATGGGGCTTCCGATTCTGCGGGTCCTCGTCGCGACGAACGAAAACGACGCGATGGACCGCTTCCTGCGCACGGGCGTCTACGCCCCGCGCCGGGCGAGCGAGACGGTCGCGACCTCCTCGCCCGCGATGGACATCTCGCGCGCGGCGAGCTTCGAGCGCTTCCTCTTCGAGGTCCTCGACCGCAACGGCGCGCGCATCCGCGAACTGATGGCCGAACTCGAGACGAAGGGGGCGTTCGCGCTCACGAACGAGGAGTACATGAAGGTGCGTCGTTCGGGCATTGCGGGCGGCACTTCCAACCACGCCAACCGCCTCGAGATCATCGAGTCGCTCAACATCGAGTACGCGACCACGATCGACCCGCACACGGCCGACTGCCTCTACACGGGCGTGTACCTCCACCCCGTCGGCGTGAAGACGATCTGCTTTGAGACCGTGCAGGCCGTGAAGTTCCCGAAGATGACGATGCAGGCGACGGGCCACACGGTGGAGCTCCCGCCCGCCTATGCGGACGTCTTCGAGCGCGAGCAGAGGAAGACCACGGTGCCCGTCGACGTGGAGAAGATCCGCGCGCTCGTCGCCGACTTCGCGAAGAAGCCGTGGTGAGGGCGGCTCGTCCCTTCGTCGTCGGCTTCGTCGGCCGCTCGGGCTCGGGGAAGACGACGCTCGCCGAAGCGGTCCTCAGGCGCCTCGTCGCCCGGGGGTACGTGGTGGCCGCCCTGAAGGACGCCCACCACGGCGTGGACCTCGACCGGCAGGGCAAGGACACCTGGCGCTACCGGGAGGCGGGAGCCTCCCGCGTCGTGCTGCGCACCGCCGAGCGCTGGGCCGTGCTCGTCGAGACCCCGCGGGAACCCGCTTCCGTAGAGGCGCTCATCGCCGAAACGGGGGAGGTGGACATCGTTCTCGTGGAGGGTTTCAAGCACGAGGGTTCCTTCCCTAGAATTGAGGTTCGCCGAAGGGCGGCGGCCGCCGAGCCGCCGCTCGCGCTCGAAGGTGCGCGGCCCGCGGCGGTCGCGACCGACTTCGAGGAACCAGGGTTTGAGGGCGTGCCGCGCCTCGACGTCAACGACCCCGATGCGGTCGCGGACTTCATCGAGACGCTCCTCGGCGCCGCACGCGCCTGAGGCGCGCGCGCGCCGCTCCCCCGGGAAGCGCTCCGGCGACCCCATTTTCCCGTTCGAGAAGGACTTTGCTGATGATCACCTACGCCGAGGCCCTTGAGCTCCTCATGAAGGAGGCCGAGCCCATTGACGAGTCGGAGACGATTCCGCTCATGTACTCCACCGGCCGCGTGCTCGCCGAAGACGTGGTGAGCATGATCGACGTGCCGGGCTGGGACAACTCGCAGATGGACGGCTACGCGCTCACCGCGGCGGACCTCGCCCAGGCCTCAGAGGCCGCTCCGGTGCGGCTCCCTGTCGTCGAGCGCATCGCCGCGGGCAAGGTGGGCGCCGAGCTCGGGCGCGACGGGTGCGCCCGCATCTTCACGGGCGCGCCGATGCCTGCGGGCGCCGACACCGTGGTGCCGCAGGAGGAGGTCGAGCGCGACGGAGACTGCGCGGTCTTCCGCGCCGCGCCCAAAACCGGCGCCTGGGTGCGCCGGCGCGGTTCGGACGTCTCCGC
>NZ_DAVZJY010000042.1:0-13355 GCF_052272535.1 Sutterella sp.
GTCGCCTTATATCCCCGCCATGAATGACGGGGCTTTACGGCTCGGTTTGGTAAAGGAAGACCGCGGAAAACTGCTCTCCCGGCATCTTCTTCCGGACGAAGCGGACTTAGAAGCCCGTGCCGATCTGGAACTGGAAGCGCTGCGTTTCGTCGCCTTCCTTTTCATTGAGCGGGAAGGCGATCGAGAACTTGAGCGGCCCGAGGGGCGAAATCCACGCCACGCCGAAGCCCGTCGAATAGCGCAGATCGGCGAAGTCGATCTTCTGGCGCGTGTAGTTGCCACGGCCGTCGCCCTCGTAGCCCCACGCATAGCCCGCGTCGAGGAAGCCGAAGATGCGCAGCGTGCGGTCGCCGCCCGGAAGCGGCGCGAGAATCTCGAGGTTGGCCGTCACCATGCGGTCGCCACCCAAGTTGTCCGAGGTGCTGTCGCCCGTTTTGTCCTTCGGACCGAGCGTGCCCGAGTCGAAGCCGCGCACCGAGCCGATGCCGCCCACGTAGAAGTTCTTGAAGAACGGGAACTGCGAGGTCGAGCCGTAGACGTCGCCCCAACCCACTTCGCCGTTGAAGGCGAGCGTCCAGGTGCGCGAGAGCGGAATGAAGTGCTGGTACTGGTAGGTCGCCTTGTAGTACTGGATGTCGAAGCCCGGCAGACCGAATTCGCCCGAGAAGCGCTGGTAGACGCCTCGGGTCGGCGCGAGCGAGTTGTCGCGGCTGTCGCGCGACCACCCGGCCGTGAGCGCCACGCTCACCGGATTGTCGCCGAACTGCCTGACGTAGTTTCTGTAGCGTTCGGGTGAATGGTCGTTCACGTCCACCGTGGTCGATTCGACGCGGGTGCCGAGGAACACGCGGTCGATTTCGGTGAAGGGGATGCCCCAGCTCACGCCGGCGCCGCGGGTTTCGTACTTCACGTCGGCGACGTCGAGCTCTTCGAGGTCGACACGGCGGTCGTAGATGTCGTAGGAGCGGCTCACGCCGTCGACCGTCACGTAGGGCTCCGTCACGGAGAGCGCGTAGGTGCGCTGCGACTTCGACGTGTTGACGTCCACCGACACGGAGTTGCCCGTGCCGAAGACGTTGTTCTGCGCGAAGCCCGCCGAGAGGATGACGCCTTCCGAAGTGGAGTAGCCCGCACCGAGCGAGATCGAGCCGGTCGGGCGCTCCTTCACGTTCACCTCAAGGTCCACCTGGTCGCGCGTGCCCGGGACGGGCTTCGGTTCGGCCGTCACCGTTTCGAAGTAGCCGAGACGGTCGATGCGGTCGCGCGAGAGCTTCACCTTGTCGGAGTCGAACCAGGCGGCTTCGTACTGGCGCACTTCGCGGCGGATCACTTCGTCGCGGGTGCGGTTGTTGCCCGTGATGTTGACGCGGCGGACGTAGGCGCGGCGGCCCGGGTCGATCGTGTAGACGATGTCGACGGTGCGCTTGTCGACGTCGGAGACGGGATTCGGGTTGGCGGTCGCAAAGGCGTAGCCCAGGGTCGAGAGCTTGTCGGTGATCGCCGTGGAGACGTCCTTCACGGCCTGCGCGTTGTAGACGTCGCCCTCCTTGAGGGTGACCAGGGTCTGGAGCTGATCGTCGAGCCCGAGCATGTCGCCCTGGAGCTTCGCCGAGCGGATCGTGTACTTCTCGCCTTCGGTGAGGTTGATCGTGATGAAGACGTCGGACTTGTTGGGCGCGATGGAGACCTGGACCGAGTCGATCTTGAAGTCGAGGTAGCCCTGGTTCATGTAGTAGGAGCGGATCGTCTCGAGGTCGGCGGCGAGCTTCTCGCGCGAGTAGAGGTCGCGCTTCGTGTACCACGAAAACCAGTTCGGCGTCCCCAGCTGCATCAGGTCGAGCAGGTCGTCCGTCTCGAAGACGTGGTTGCCCGTGATGCGGATCGCGGAGATCGAGGAGGCGCTCCCCTCGTCCACATTGATCGTGATGCGCACGCGGTTGCGCTCGAGCGGCGTCACGGTGGTCTTCACCGCCGCGCCGTAGTAGCCGCGGGCGAGGTACTGCCGGCGCAGCTCCTGATCGGCGCGCTCGAGAATCGCGCTGTCGAAGATGCGGCCTTCGGCGAGCCCCACGTCGCGCAGACTCTTCTCAACGGCATCCTTGTCGAAGGCCTTGATGCCGTGCGTCTCGATCGTCGCCACGGCCGGACGCTCCATCACGTGCACCACCACGACGTCGCCGTCCTGGGTGAGCGAGACGTCGCGGAAGAGCCCGGACTGGTAGAGCGAGTGAATGGCGCGCACGCCCTTTTCGGCGGTGTACTCCTCGCCCGCGCGGAACGGCAGATGCGAGAAGACCGTGCCGGGCTCGGTGCGCGTAAGGCCCTCGACGCGGATGTCGGAGATGGTGAAGGCCGACGCCGAACCGGCGAAGACAAAGGCGGCGGCGATGCCGGCCGCCAGACGGGTGAGTTTGTGGAGCTGCAAGACGAACTCTCTCTCTTCGAAGTGTCTGCGCCGTTCGGGAGGCTCTCTCTCCGAACCGGCGGAAACCCCGCGCGCCCGTTGGGCGGGCGGGATTGAAGCCGAAAAATCGGCTCTAAGGTTACCACACGGCACCCGCAGGCCGAACGCGGCCGGCGGGGCCGCCGCTCTCGGGCGGCCGCCCCCTCGGGAGAGCGCCCACACGCGACGGCGTCAGGCGCCGAGCCTGCCGACGTCGTTGATGGTCACGTAGACGGCGAGCAGGATGAGGAGCGCCATCGAGACCATCGTGAGCTTCTCCTTCACGCCCTTGGAGAAGGGCCTGCCCATCACCCCCTCGAGCGCGAGGATCACGAGCTGTCCGCCGTCGAGCGCCGGAATCGGGATGAGGTTCATGAAGCCGATCGCGATCGAGATGAGGGCGATGAATTCGAGGAAGGGCGTGAAGCCCGACGTGAGGGCGCTGCCCGCCATGCCGGCAATGCCGACGGGGCCCGAAAGATTCTCGGTGGACACCTCGCCCTTGGCCATGCCGCCCACGGCCTCGGCCTGGAAGCGCGTGAGGCCCGCGACCTTGTCGAGCGCAACCGCAATCGACTCGACGGGACCGCGGCGCACGACGACGCGCTCGATGCCCGGGCCGTAGCGCAGATCGGCGCGCCCGCTCACGACCCCCGTCGCCTCGTCGCGGAAGACGCGCGGCGTCAGTTCAACCGTGCGCGGCACGTCGGCCCCGGTGAGGGAGCGCACGGTGAGGGTCACCGTCCGCCCGGGGTTCGCACGGATCGCGCGGGCGAAGTTCTCCATCGTCGCCGCCTCCCCCATCACGGTGAGGATCTGGTCGCCCGGCTTGAGGCCCGCGCGCTCGGCCGGGCCCCCCTTCACGACGTCGGCGAGCATCACGCCGCGGCCGGCGAGCCGCAGGCCGAGCTTCGGGAAGACGAGACCCTTCGAGGCCGTCGCCTCGGAGAGCGAGATCTCCGAGAGGTCGAAGTGCCGCACGATCTTCTCGCCCGCGCGGTCGAACTCGATGCGCACGTCCGGGCGCCCGACGAGCTCGAGAAGCGTCGAATTGAAGTCCGAAATGCCCGCGATCGAGCGGCCGTCCACCGCGGTCACGCGGTCCATCATCACGACGCCCTGGCGCGAGGCCTGGCTGTTGGGGACCGCCGCGACGTAGGGCGCGATGTCCGTGACGCCCATCGCGCCGACGGCGGCGAAGAGCACCACGGCGAGGACGAAGTTCATCAGGGGGCCGGCCGCCACCACCACCGCCTTCTTCCAACGCGGCCCCGTGTCGAAGAGGATGCCGCGGGCGCGGGGAGGCTCGTCGGAGCTCCGCGCCTGGCGCTGCGGCTCGTCGGGGCTCTTCGGCACGAGCCGCTCGTCGTCCTCGTCACCCTCGAAGGCGACGTAGCCGCCGATCGGCAGGAGCGAAAGCGCGAACTCGGTGTCCCAGGCGCGCCGCCGCCAGAGGACCTTGCCCATGCCGATCGAGAAGCGGCGCACGGCGAAGCCGAGCCACTTGGCGGCGAGGTAGTGCCCGCCCTCGTGGATGAGGACGACGATGCCGATCGTGAGCAGAAACCCAATCACGGCGAAGAGAAGCGGAAGAGACGTCATGACGCTCCGGGGGAGGATGTGGATTCAGGGTCAGAAGCCGCGCTCGAGGAGCTCCGCGGTGAAGCGCCGCGCGGTGCGGTCCGCTTCGAGGATCTCCTCAACGGATGCGGGCGCCGGGAGCGTGAGCTCCCCGGTCGCGCGGCGCACCAGCCTGAAGATGTCCGTGAAGCCGATCCGGCGGTCGAGGAAGGCGGCGACGGCGATCTCGTTGGCGGCGTTCATCACGATCGAAGCGCCGCCACCGGCGCGCAGGGTCTCGCGCGCGAGGTCGAGCAGCGGGAAGAGCTCCGTCTTCGGGCGCTCGAAGGTGAGGCGCCCGCAGTCGATGAGGGACAACGGCTTCACGCCCGCGTGGATGCGTGCGGGCCAGCTCATCGCGAGCGCGATCGGGGTCTTCATGTCGGGGGTGCCGAGTTCGGCCATCACCGCGCCGTCCTCAAAGGCCACCATCGAGTGGATCACCGACTCGGGGTGGACCACGACGTCGATGCGGCTCTCGGGCGTGTTGAAGAGCCACGAGGCCTCGATCACCTCGAGCCCCTTGTTCATCAGGGTGGCGCTGTCCACGCTGACCTTGTGGCCCATGCTCCACTTCGGGTGCTTCACGGCCATCTCGGGCGTGATGCCTTCGAGCGATTCGCGGCAGCGGAAGGGCCCGCCCGAAGCGGTGAGGATGATGCGCGCGGTGGCGCGCGCCCGTTCGTCCGCGCCGGCGAGGCTCTGGAAGACCGCGCTGTGCTCGCTGTCCACGGGGAGGAGTTCGGCGCCGCATTCGGCCACCGTCTTCATGAGCAGCGCCCCGCCGCAGACGACGCTCTCCTTGTTGGCGAGCATCAGGCGCTTGCCGGCCTTCGCCGCGGCGAAGGTGGGCGCGACGCCCGCCGCCCCCACGACCGCCTGCATCACGGCGTCGGCTTCCGGATCGGCGGCGAGCTCCGTCACGGCGGCGGCGCCCGCCGCGGCCTCAACGTCCGCAAGCCCCGCTTGGGCGAGCTTTTCCTTGAGCTCCCCCCAGCGGGCTTCATCCGCGACGACCACGCGCTTCGGGCGGAACTCCCGCGCGACGGCGACCAGCTCGTCCACGCGGCTCCCTGCCGCGATCGAATGGACGGCGTAGTCCTCGGGATGGAGGCGCACCACGTCGAGCGTGGAGCGCCCGATGCTGCCGGTGGCGCCGAGAAGAGCGATTTTCTGCATGGTTCTGCCTTGAGGTATGTTTGTTCTGTTTTTTCCCCTGCGGCACGCACCGTCGGCGGGCCGCAGGGTGGTCCGTTATTTTGCCGCGCCGCCGTCAAAGACGCGCGAGGCGGATGAGGGCGATTTCAGACGGCACGCCAACGCGGATGGGAAAGCCGTTCCAGAGGCCCGAGCCCGGATGGACGTACATCAGGGTGCCGTCGGGCCGCCGGTAGAAGCCCCGCACGAAGGTGCCGTTGATGATCGCCACCGCCCGGTCCATGCCGAGAATCTGTCCGCCGTGCGTGTGGCCCGAGAGCTGGAGCGCGAAGGACTCCTTTTCGCGGTAGCGGGGGAAGAGCTTGGGCTGATGGGCGAGGAGAATGCGCGGAACCTTCCCCGCGTCGGGAGCTCCCGCGAAGGTCTTTTGCACGTCGGGCAATTCCCGCCCGAAGCGCTCGGCCATCGGGTCGCAGACGCCGCCCAACGTCAGCTGCGCGGGCCTGCCGTTGCGCCCTTCGACCGTAACGACCGCGTGTTCGTTGCGCAGCACCCGGATGCCGAGCGACTCGATCTTCGCGATCCAGCGCTCGTAGTCGCCGTAGTGCTCGTGGTTGCCTTCGCAGCCGAAGACGCCCGAGCGGGCCCTGAGCTTCGCAAAGGGCGCGACGTCCTTCTCGCGGCGCTCGACCGTGCCGTCCACGAAGTCGCCCGTGATGAGGACGAGCTGCGGGTTGAGGCTGTTGACGCGCTCGACCAAGGCCTCGGCATAGGGTTCGGTGAGAAGCGCCGAGGCGTGGAGGTCGGAGAGCTGCACGAACTCAAAGCCCTCGAGCTCGAGCGGCAGATCCTTGATGCGGGCCGTGTGGCGGCGCACCTCCGGGACTTCGATGCCCTTCGCGATGCCGCAGGCCCCGAGCCCGATGCTCGCCGCGCCCATGAGGAGCGCGGAGCGCCGCGACTTCTGCACGGCGTCGTGGAGCTTTTCGCCGGAGCGGCCCGCGAGCACCGCGACGAGGATGAGGATCTCGCGCAGCGCCGTGAGCACGCAGAGAAAGAGCAGCACCGCCTCGCCGAAGTTCCCGGCGATGAGCGCCCAGCGCGGCAGTTCGGGCGAAAGAAGTCCGCCCGCAAAGAAGACCGTGAAGGTCGAGAAGAGCGCGGCGGCGGCGACCACCGCGGCGAGGACGATCTTCGGGCCGCGTGCGATCCTCAGGGGCGCGACGAAGCGCCAGAGGACCCAGACGGCCATCAGCAGATGAAAAACGGCGAAGCGCATGGAGGACGAATGCGGCTGTGGTGGAGGTCGGAAGAGGATTCTATCGGGCCGCCCGCCCGCAGAACCCGAAAAAACCGCAACACCATGTACGGACGGGAAAAACCGTCTTCCCGCGCCGTCAGACCGTCTCGACGTCCTGCCGGTCCACGAGCGCCTCGCCGGAGGTGATCCGCGCGAGATCGCCCTCAAGGCGCTCCGCGGCCGGTTCGGGTACGAGCACCTCGTAGGAGGCGTCGAACCGGTAGTCCGAGGTGAGGATCTCGGCGCCGAGCTGCCGCGCGAGGTTCTGGAACGCCCCGTCGAAGGCCGGGTCCATCGAGACCACGTAGCGTACGAGCGTTTCGCGCCCGCGCGTCGGGCAGGTTTCGAGCCCGAGCTTCGCCGTGCCCTGGTACGCCCGCACGAGTCCGCCCGTGCCGAGGAGAATGCCGCCGAAGTAGCGGGTGACCACCACCACCACCTCACCCACGCCGCTCGTGAGGACGGCGGTCAGCATCGGGCGCCCCGCCGTACCCTTGGGCTCGCCGTCGTCGCTCGCCCCCACCTGCGCGGTCGAGCCGGGTTCGCCCGCGTTGAAGGCCCAGCAGTTGTGGGTCGCCTGCGCGTGCTCGGCGCGGATGCGGTCGATGAAGGCGTGCGCGGCCTCGGGCGAGGCGGCGCGCGCGACGCTCACGATGAAGCGCGAACGCTTGATCACGTCCTCCGTGCGGTGCATGCCGCCCGGAGGAAGGTCGGGAACGAGAAAGGGCTGGTCGGGCATTCGGGCGGACGGTGAGGTGCTGCTAGAAGAGGAGGACGGCGAGCATCATCCAGGTCGCCGCCGGCATCACCGGCATCGTGGAGTCCATGCGGTCGAAGAAGCCCCCGTGGCCGGGAAGGAGGTTCGAGGAGTCCTTGATGCCGGCAAGGCGCTTCAGCATCGACTCCCACAGGTCGCCCGCGATCGAGAGCGCGATCAGCACGGCGAGGATCACGAGGCCCCAGCCGAAGCCCGCCTCGTCGAAGATGAAGTTCGTGAAGACGATCTTCTGGTCGCAGAACCAGTAGCAGAGCACGAAGAAGATGATGACGATCACGTAGGCGCCGAGCACCCCCTCCCAGGTCTTCTTGGGCGAGATCGCCGGGCAGAGGCGGTGCTTGCCCCAGGCGCGGCCGCAGAAGTACGCGCAGATGTCCGCCCCCCAGATGATGAGCATCACGGAGAGGACGAGCACCCAGGTGCCCTGCTCGTTGAGCCAGAGGAAGGAGAGGTATGCGGCCGGCACGAAGATCACCGCCGACCAGAGGCACTGCGCGACGTTCACCTTGAAGCCGTTCTCGCGGTGGAAGAGCTCGAGGAAGAAGATCACGAACCACGCGATCATCACGATGCCGTCGACGATGAAGAGGAACCAGTCCATCTTGGGCATCGCGCCCGCGGCGTAGAGCGAGAACTGCGCGATCATCTCAATCGCGGCGATGAGTGCGGCCGGCACGGGGCCAAGGTTGCCGATGCGCAGCCACTCGTAGAGCGCGAGGCCGAAGGCGACCGCCATGACGCCGGCGAACCAGAGCGAGCCCGCCCAGATCGAGAGGCTGAGGATGACGAGGAGCACGGCCGCAGTGGCCAGGCGAAGCGAGAGCATCTTGGATGAAACCTTTTGGGTGGGGTCGCGCAGCGTGAATGAGGGTCGCACGGGCGGGGCGCACCCCGTGCGCACTTGACGCCGCAGAATGCGGTCTGCGCTTCAACGAATTGTAATGAAGCGGGGGCGGGCGAAACCTTAACGCCCGTGAAGCGCCCGGCAAAAGCCTCGCCGGACGTCGTGCCCGGTGCAGACCGGGCCTCCGCGGGGCGGGCGGTCAGCCGACCTCGCGGACCTGCTCACTCGTCATGCCGAAGCGCCGCTCGCGGCCCACGTACCAGTCGAGCGCGTCGTCGAGCGCCGCCGCGTCGAAGTCCGGCCAGAGCGTGTCGGTGAAGTAGAGCTCCGCGTAGGCGGTCTGCCAGAGGAGGAAGTTCGAGATCCGCCGCTCGCCCCCGGTGCGCACGAGAAGATCCACCTCGCCGTCCTCGACGGCGCAGAGCCGCCGCGCGACGCCCTCCATCGTGAGCTCGCCCGCCGCAGCCGCGGCCTGCGCGGCCTGCAACAGGTCCCACCGGCCGCCGTAGTTGGCGGCGATGTTGAGGTGCATGCGCCCGCCTGCGGCGGTCGCCCGCTCGCAGTGGGTGATCGTGTCGTTCAGGGATTGCGAAAAGGCGCTCCGGTCGCCGATCACGGAGAGCCGCACGCCCGCCTCCGAGAGGGGCTTCTCCCACCGGGCGAGACCCGTGGCGAAGAGCTTCATCAGAGCGGCGACCTCGGCCGCGGGCCGGCGCCAGTTTTCGCTCGAGAAGGCGAAGACCGTAAGCGCGGCGACGCCGCGCTTGGCGGCCGCGTCCACGATGCGCTCGAGGGCGTAGACGCCCTGCCGGTGCCCTTCGGCGCGCGGCAGACGGCGCGCCTTCGCCCAACGGCCGTTGCCGTCCATGATGATGGCGATGTGCTTCGGCGGTCGGGGGGCTTGGATCATCTGAGGAGCGCTCGGAATGTGGGGATGCAAAAGGACCGCCGGCGCACTGCGCACCCGCGTCCTGCGGCGGAATTTCAGTCGGAAAAGTCTAGCAAAGCACCCGTTCGTGCGGCGCGGATCCTGTTTCAGGTTGCAAGCGGGCGGGAGCGCCGCCGAACGTCTCTTCCAGAGACGACGACGGCCCGACAAGTCGGGCCGTCTGGGTGGAGAGCCTGAAGGCGGAATGCTCCGCCTTTCTTCATGTCCGGTCCTTAGACCGTCATAATCTCCTTTTCCTTTTCCGCGATCACCTTGTCCACTTCGGCGACGAAGCGGTCGGTGAGCTTCTGGACGTCCTTCTCATAAGCGCGCTGATCGTCCTCGGAGATCTCCTTGTCCTTCTCGAGGCGCTCGAGGCTGGTGTTGGCCTCACGGCGCAGATTGCGCACGGCCACCTTGGCGTCCTCGCCGAAGCCCTTGACGATCTTGGAGAGCTCGCGGCGGCGCTCTTCGGTGAGCGGGGGCAACGGCACGCGAATCGTGTCGCCCGACGTGGCCGGGTTGAGGCCAAGGTCGGATTCGCGGATGGCCTTTTCAATGGCCTTCACCATGTTCTTCTCCCAGGGCTGCACCGTGAGGGTGTGGGCGTCGCCCACGCCCACCTGGGCGACCTGGTTGATCGGGGTGGGGCAGCCGTAGTAGTCGACCTTGATCTTGTCCAGGAGGCCCGTGCTCGCACGGCCGGTGCGGATCTTCGTGAAGTCCTCGCGGAGCTTCTCGACGGTGACGCCCATCTTGTGTTCGGTCTGCTTGAGAATGTCGGCAGCGCTCATGTCTTCTCCTTTCGGGGCCGGTGCGGCGGACGGAGTCCCGGGGCGCCGAGCTCCGGCTCGTCCGGGCTCCAGGCGCGCGGACGGACCGCAGCGGCGTGTGGGTTGTGTGTTCGGTGCGTGCTTCGGGCCGGGAGCGCGTCAGCGCCTCCGGCTTCGAAGGGCAAAGATCAAGTTTAGCAAAGCGCCCGATCAGCTATGAACGAGCGTGCCTTCCTTTTCGCCGAGGACGACGCGGCGCAGCGCGCCCTTCTTGTTGATGTTGAAGACCTTGATCGGCAGCCCCTGCTCGCGGCAGAGCGCGAAGGCGGTGGCGTCCATCACCTTGAGGTTGCTGCTCAGGGCCTGGTCGAACGTGAGTTCGTCGAACATCGTCGCGGTCGGATCCTTCTTCGGGTCGGCCGTGTAGATGCCGTCCACCTTGGTCGCCTTGAGCACGATGTCCGCGCCGATCTCGGCACCGCGCAGGGCCGCGGTCGTATCGGTCGTCATGAAGGGGTTGCCCGTGCCCGCTGCGAAGATCACGATGCGGCCGAGGCGCAGGTGGCGCAGGGCCTTGCCGCGGATGTAGGGTTCGGCGACCTGCTCGATGTGCAGCGCCGACTGCACGCGCGCCTCGATGCCGTTGTTGCGGCAGCAGTCCTGAAGCGCCATGGCGTTCATCACCGTAGCAAGCATGCCCATGTAGTCGCCCGTGGCGCGGTCCATGCCGGTGGCGCCGAGAGCGACGCCGCGGAAGATGTTGCCGCCGCCCACGACGATGCCGAGCTGCACGCCGAGGTCCACGACGGTCTTCACTTCTTCAATCATGTGCTGGAGCACCGAGCGGTTGATGCCGAACGAATCCTCGCCCATGAGCGCCTCACCCGAAAGCTTGAGAAGAATGCGCTTGTAGACCGGCTTGCCCTGAGTGTTCATTTGTCAGCTCCTTGACGCTCTTTGAAGAAGGGGGTTTCTCTTCCCGCAGGGAGCCTCGGACGTCGCCCCCTTTCGGTTCGGGGCGGAATTATACGCGGCCTGAGGAGTTTTCCTTATCGAAGAAATCGGAAGTTTTCCCGACTGCCGCCTTCTCCCGGGCGTTCCGGGGCGCATCGGAGACGCATTGGGGCGCACACCCGGAGAAAAAAGAAAAGACGCGTGGCCCCGGCTTGCGGGAGCTGCGCGTCCTTCTGAGACCTTCAACTGCGTCCTCCGCGTCCGCACCGTTTGGGTTCGCGGCGGGAGACCGGGGGCTCTCTTTCAGAGGAGGCGCTTCACGACGACCGTGCATTCGTCGAAAACGTCTCCGGACGAGGGAGACCGGCCTCGCCGCCCCTTGCTTCATGCGGTGGGGGCGGGAGAGCGGCGGATGAATTAGGCCTGCTTGGCGGCGGCGGCCTGAGCGGCCACTTCAGCGGCGAAGTCGTTCGACTTCTTCTCGATGCCTTCGCCCACGACGTAGAGGACGTAGGACTCGACCTTGGCACCGGCGGCCTTGAGGAGGTCGTTGATCGACTTCTTGTCGTCCTTGACGAACGGCTGGTTGATCAGGGTGACTTCCTTGAGGAACTTCTTGACCGTGCCTTCGGCGATGCGCTCGAGCATGGCTTCGGGCTTGCCGGCTTCGCGGGCCTTCTCGATGGCGATGCGGCGCTCGGCTTCGAGGAGGGCGGCTTCGATGCCGGTCTCGTCGATGGCCTTCGGCTTCGAGGCGGCGATGTGCATGGCGATGTCGTGAGCGAGCTCAACGTTGCCGCCGACGAGGTCGACGAGCACGCCGATGCGGCTGCCGTGGACGTAGTGCGAAAGTTCGCCCTTCGCCTCGATGCGCTGGAAGCGGCGGAAGGTCATGTTCTCGCCGATCTTGCCGACGAGGGCCTTGCGGACGCCGTCAACGGTGGTGCCGTCGAGCGGGAGAGCGAGGAGCTCTTCGACCGTGGCGGGGTTCTTCTCAGCGACGAGCTTGACGCTGTCGTGAGCCATCTTGAGGAATTCCGGGTTCTTCGCGACGAAGTCGGTCTCGGAGTTGACCTCGAGGATCGCGCCGAGCTTGTGGTCGTCGGAGACGT
Organism: Sutterella sp.; assembly: GCF_052272535.1. Taxonomy (NCBI): domain Bacteria; kingdom Pseudomonadati; phylum Pseudomonadota; class Betaproteobacteria; order Burkholderiales; family Sutterellaceae; genus Sutterella; species Sutterella sp. The sequence continues at coordinate 11,911 of NZ_DAVZJY010000042.1, forward strand.
ACACGACGACGACGCCCTCAGCGGCGACGCGCGCGGCGGCCTTGTTCGCCTTGTTGCCGAGCTTGACGCGCAGGATCTCTTCGGCCTTGGCCATGTCGCCATCGGCTTCGGTGAGCGCCTTCTTGCACTCCATCATCGGGGCGTCGGTCTTGAGACGCAGCTCCTTCACGAGGGCGGCGGAAATAGCAGCCATGTTCACTAACTCCAATCAGAGGAACAAAAATCGGGTTGAATTCTATAGAAAAAGGGGCCTCGACGAGGCCCCTTCTTCAAAGCCGGTTGAAATGGACGCGCCGGACGGTTGCGGCCGAAGCGCGTCCCTTTCCCCAGGGGGCCGCGGCCGAATTAGGCGGCGGGGGTGGCTTCCGGGGCTTCCTCGGCGGCCACTTCGACGAACTCTTCGTCGGCGGGGGCTTCGCCCTCGGCGGCGACGGCGCTGTCGGCGCGGCCGGCGATCACGGCGTCGGCGATGCCGGCGGCGTAGATCTGGACGGCCTTCGAGGAGTCGTCGTTGCCCGGGATGACGTAGTCGATGCCCTCGGGCGAGCAGTTCGTATCAACGACGCCGATGACGGGGATGCCGAGCTTGTTGGCTTCCTGGACGGCGATCTTGTGGTAGCCCACGTCGACGATGAAGAGGGCGTCGGGAAGACCACCGAGGTCCTTGATGCCGCCGATGGACTTGTTGAGCTTCTCAACGGAGCGCTGGAAGTCGAGGGCTTCCTTCTTCGTCAGCTTGGCGGCGGTGCCGTCCTCGAGCTGCTCTTCCATTTCCTTGAGGCGCTTGATCGTGCCGCGGACCGTCTTGAAGTTCGTGAGCGTGCCGCCGAGCCAGCGCTGGTCAACCCAGCAGCAGCCCGCGCGCTGCGCTTCCTGAGCGATGATCTCGCGACCGCCGCGCTTCGTGTCGACGAAGAGGATGCGGCCGCCCTGGCTGGCGAGCTGACGGGCGAACTTGCAGGCCTCGTCGAACATCACAACCGTCTTCTCGAGGTTGATGATGTGAATCTTGTTGCGGGAGCCGAAGATGTACTGGGCCATCTTCGGGTTCCAGAAACGAGTCTGATGACCGAAGTGGCAACCCGCTTCGAGCATTTCACGCATGCTGACCATTTGAATTTCTCCAAGGTTTTGTCAGTCTGACACGGCCTGCAGGAACCGATTCTTCTTCTACTGAATGAACGGCACCTCGGGCGCAGGCCGCGCGCAAAGTACATACCCGGGCCGACCATGGACACCGGGCGGAAAAAAGCCGGTCCGACCGCCCGGAAGGGCGCAAACCGGAACAAGCGCGGCATTCTATAGGAAGCGCCGGGAGGTTTTCAACCGTCCGGGAGGAGTTTTCTCACGTCCGGCGCGCCCGGAGGGGGCCTCCACCGCTTCGAGGGGACCCGGGCGCAGAGACGCCCCGCCGCGCAGGCCACTTCGGCCGCGCATGCGGGGCG
>NZ_DAVZJY010000043.1:0-13194 GCF_052272535.1 Sutterella sp.
CTTTGCGGGTTCGGGCGCAGCCGCCGTCTTCGCGGGCGGCGTCTGAAGGGCCTTCGCCGCCCCACCCGCGCGCTTCGCGCGGCGTTCGGCGAGGCGCTTCTTCTCTTCGGCCTCGCGGGCCTCGGCCTCCTTGCGGCGCGTCTCGACGAGCGCCTGATCCACATCCGCCCGGACCTTCTGGAAGGCCGCAAAAAGCGCGCGATTGTCGGTCATGTTCTTGGTCGTTCCTTCTGGAATCTGTTCCATGCGGGCCGGGAAGGGGCTCAGCGGGAGGCGGAGCCGCCCGGTCCGTTCGCTCCCCAACGGGAGGCGCAAAGCGGCGGCCCGCCGCAGCGCTCGGGACGAGCAGGACGCGGCGGGACGCGGAACCGGCCGGGAGAAAGAGACGGGACGCGTCCGCGCCCGGATGCCCGGCCGTGAGGGAGTTGGGAGTTTCACGCCCGCCGGCACCGCGGTGGGGCGAACGGGCGGGCCTGATGCTACAGGATGCGCCGGGCGTGGTGCAATGACCGCTCCCTCATCGGAGGTGCTTCACGTGCGGAAGACCTCCTGCCGGTCGGGATGATCCGCGTCGGGCGGGAGACCGACGATCGGGGAGACCGCGGTCTCGAAGGAGGCGAAGAGCGCCTGCATCGCCCGCGCATGCCACTCGAGAAAGATCCGCACGCGCTTCATGTGCCAGGCGTCGCGGTTGGTGGCGATGAAGCACTCCACGGGCGGGCGGAACCACCCTGGGAGCACCGGCACGAGCCGCCCCTCGATCAGGTCGTTCGTGATCTGCACGAGCGGCATGTCAACCGCCATGCCCTGGCCGGAGAGCAGCGCCGCGCGGATGGCGAGGATGTCCGTGGAGCGCACCGCCTCGCCGAACGCCACGGGCTCGACCCGCCCGCCGCGGTGGAGGGTCTTGGTTTCGGGCCGCACGGGGCCGTTGTAGATGAAGCCTCTGTGGCCGCGCAGGTTTTCGGGCGAGACGGGCATGCCGCGGCGGCGCACGTACTCGGGCGAGGCGACGGGAAGGTAGACGTTGCGCCCTCGGCTCATGTAGACGAGCCCGGGCATCGTGGGCTCGCCCGTGAGCGTCGCCACCTCGCAGAGGCCCTTCTTGAGGTCGGCCTCCCGCAGACCCGAGAGGATCTCAATCCGGATCCCGGGGTGCTCGGCCTCAAAGCGCGCGAGGAGCGCCGTGAGATGCGTCGAGGCGAAGCCCGGAGCGGAGGAGAGCCGTATCGAACCCTCGAGCGAGCGCGTCTCGTCCATGAGAGTCGTCATGAGCGAGTCGTGCGCACGCAGAATCGTCTCCATGCGCCGCAGAGCGAGGCGTCCCGCGTCGGTGAGCCTCAGCGGACGCGCGTTGTGGCCGACGAGTTCGCAGCCGAGCGACTTCTCCAGCCCTGCAATGGCCCTCGAGATGCTCGAAGGCGCCGTTTCGAGCGCCTCGGCCGCCGCAGTGAGCGTGCCCGTTCTGGCAAAGCAGATGAACTGCCGCCAGGCATGCAGATCGTCCGTCTGCGCCATCGTCCTGCACCTCCGTCAGACGGGCGGCCTCAACCGCCGCATCCTCAATTTTCGTCTGGCACGTTCTTAGGGGAAACCCTTGACCGGGCGTCTCCTTTTGCGCCGCTTCATACCTCTGATTTTCCTACGCTTCCTGCGCCTTGGGAAGATCTTCATTTTGCGCCGAACGCAAAGAAGCTTTGCGAATTACGGCATTGCGGCGGCCGGGCGCCGGCACGAAACTCTACTTCATCCACCCTCCCCCTCCCGCACGGTCAGGCTGCGGGAAACCTTTTCACATTCAAAGAGGCGCACATGATTGAGCCCGAAGCAGCAACCCTCCTTCATGACGAGTTCTTCTGGATCTCGACCATCAACAAGGCGACCGTGGTGGTCGAATCGAAGAGCGGCCTCATCCCTGAGGCGCTCGCCCGTCTCGCCGCCCGCGGCATCGCCCGGGTCGAGGCGGACATGGCGCAGCCCGGCGCGAAGCGTCCGAGCTCCTACATCGCCTACGAGCCGCTCCTCATCGCCGCCACCTCGCCCGAGGTGACGGCGATCCACGCGGGCCGCTCGAGCCAGGACATCCTCTCGAGCGCCCGCATCGCCATCCAGCGCGAACGCGCGCTCGCCTTCGCCGCCGCCTTCGACGCGGTGATCGGCAGGTTCCTCGACCTCGCGGACGCGCACCGCAACACGATCGTCCCCAACTACACGAACGGCGTCGCCGCGCAGCCCAACAGCTGGGCGCACGAACTTCTCGGCATCACGGCGGGGCTGCTGCGCGACCGCGAGCGGTTGGCGCAGTACCTCGAGCGCTTCGACATGTGCTCGATGGGAGCGACGGTTCTGAACGGCACGGGCTGGCCCCTCAACCGCGACGGCATGGCGAAGGCCCTCGGTTTCGCGCGCCCCGTGCGCAGCGCCTTCGACGCGACCTGCATCGCCCCCGTCGACGTCTCGCTCGAATTCGCCTCGATCGTCGGGTCGGCCGCAATCCATGCGGGAAGCTTCCTGAACGAAGTGATGGTGCAGTACGCCGAGCCGCGTCCCTGGATTCTTCTCTCCGAAGGGGGCGACAACACGTACGTGTCGTCCGCGATGCCGCAGAAGCGCAACCCGGGCCTCCTGAACAACTGCCGCGCGGACTGCTCGGACGTCGTCGCCGAAATGAACGCCGTCTTCCTGCGCGTGCACAACGTGGTGCCGGGCATGACCGACGGCAAGAGCACGGTGAAGAACGGCCGGATGTCCGCCGCCGCCACTTCGATGATGGAGCGGTTCCTCAAGGTCCTCAACGCCCTGCGCATCAATCCCGAGCGGGCGCTCGAGGAACTCAACAGCGACTGGACCGCCTCGCAGGAGATCGCCGACCGCCTGATGCGCGAGCACGGCCTTCCCTTCCGCATCGGGCACCACATGGCGAGCCGCATGGTCTCCTGGGCCCGGGCCAATAACGTCCTCCCGCTCAACTTCCCCTACGCCGAGATGCAGCGCATCTACCGCGAGGAGATCACGGAGGAGTTCCCGGAAGCCTCGCCCGAACTTCCGATGAGCGAGGCGGAGTTCCACGAAGCCCTGGATCCCCGCCGAATCGTCGAAGGCCGCCGCACGGCGGGGAGCGCCGCACCCACGGAGGTCTCGGCGATGCTCGCCGAGGACCGCGCCGCATTGAAGCGCTTTGAAGACGCCGCCGACGCGCTGAGGGCGAGGGAGGCCGCCGCGCTCCTCGAGCTCAACCGGTGCTTTGGCGCCTTCCTCTGATTCCTCCCGCCTTCCCTATCTCATCTCTTCATGGAGAGCTTTTCAAAATGGCCTCTCTTCTTCCCTGGATTGCGGTGCTCGTCGCCGCGGCTGCCGGCTGGGCGCTTCTGAAGCGCTACTCGACCCACCTCACGCTCTTCTTTGCGGGCCTCGTGATCCTCGTGTGCGTCGCGCTCATGGGCGACGCCTCGTTTCTCCCGAAGGGCGTGAAGCCCTCGGGCTTCTGGCTCTTCGACATCTTCGCGACCTTGAAGAGCATCGCGACGAAGCAGAGCTCCGGAATCGGATTCCTGATCATGACCGCGGGCGGCTTCGCCGCCTACATGGACCGCATCGGCGCGGCGCGCGCTCTGGTGGACATTGCCGTGAAGCCGCTCGCGAAGCTACGCGCGCCGTACCTCGTCCTCGCCGCGGGCTACATCGTGGGTCAGATCCTCGTGATGGTGATTCCGTCGGCCGCGGGCCTCGCGATGCTGCTCCTCGTGGCGCTCTTCCCGATCCTCAAGGCCGTGGGGACGTCGGCGGCCGCGGCCGCCGCCGTGATCGGCACGTCGGCCGGCATGACCTTCGCGCCCACCGCCGGCACGGCGAACCTCGCCGCCAAGGTCGCGAACCTCGACCCGATCATCTACCTCGTGCAGTACCAGCTCCCGCTTGCCGTTCCGACGCTTTTCGTCTGCTGCGCCGCGCACTACTTCGTGCAGCGCTGGTACGACGCGAAGAGGGACGACGTCTATTCGGACGCCGCTGAGGTGAAGGCCGCGGACGCTCCCGCCGCGCCGAAGTGGTACGCCGTCTTCCCGGTCCTTCCGATCGCGCTCCTCATCATCTTCTCGAAGCTCGTCGTCTCGAGCGTGAAGCTCGACACCGTCGCCGCGCTCTTTATGGTCTGGGCCCTCGTGGTCGTGATTGAGATCATCCGCGTGCGCGACGTGAAGAAGATCTTCAAGGACGCGATGGCGATGTTCCAGGCAATGGGGAAGATGTTCGCCGGCATCGTGGCGCTCATCATCTGCGCTGAATTCTTCGCGACGGGCCTGCAGACCTCAGGCCTCATCGACCTTCTGATCGGGTCCGCGCAGGGCGTCGGCGCCGGCATGGGCGTGATGACGGTGATCCTCACGGCGATCGTCTCGGCGGTCACCTTCCTCACGGGTTCGGGCGTCGGCGCCTACTCGTCCTTCGCCTCCCTCGCGCCGGACGTCGCGACGGGCCTCGGCGGCACGGTCGAGGCGCTCGTGACGCCGATGCAGTTTGCTTCGGGCATGTTCCGCGCGATGAGTCCGGTGGCGGGCGTGATCATCGCGGTGGCGGGCGCCGCGGGCGTCTCCCCGATGGCGATCGTGCGCCGCACCTGGATCCCGATGGTGCTCGGCATGGCGACCACGCTCGTCGTCAACCAGATCCTCTTCGGTTGACAGAGAAACCCGGCCGCCGCTCAGACGCAGGTGAGCGGCGGCCGGGCATCGTGTACACTCGGGCGGCGTCGCCGCGCAGGAGAACGAAACCGCCCGACAGGGGCGGTCCACTTCAGGCCTCGAGAGGCTGTAGAAGCCTTCCCGGAGAGGCCGCCGGTTCGACGAGAAGGAACACATTTCCCACTTTCCCGAAGAAGCCGCTCGAAGCGCCCCCCGGGAATCGGGAGCCCTATAAAGGAGTTGGAGACATGGCCCGCATGGTCAACTGCGTGAAGCTCAAGAAGGAAGCCGAAGGACTTGACTATCCGCCCTTCCCGGGCGAACTCGGCAAGCGCATCTGGCAGAACGTCAGCAAGGAGGCCTGGGCCGAGTGGACCCGCCTGCAGACGATGATGGTGAACGAGTACCAGCTCAACCTCGCGGACCTCTCCGCGAGAAAGCACCTGATGAGCCAGTGCGAGCGCTACTTCTTCGGCGACGGGAAGTCGGTGGATCTGCCGAACTACACGCCGCACGCCGACGAAAAGAAGAAGTGATGCACCTCTACACGGGCGGCTCCGCCGCCCGTGCGCAGACGCCGAAGGCCCGGAACTCCGACAGAAGGAGTCGTCCGGGCCTTCGTGTTTTTGCGAGCCGGAGGCCCGCAGAGGGGCCTCACCCGCTTATTCAGGGCGGAAGGTCTTCACGCCTTCGGCGGTGCCGAGGAGCAGCACGTCGGCGCCGCGGTGGGCGAAGAGCCCGACGGTGACGACGCCCGGCCACGAATTGATCTCGCTCTCGAGCGCCTTCGGGTCGGAAATCGAAAGCCCCGCGGCGTCGAGGATGCGGCAGCCGTTGTCGGTGATGAAGTCGCGCAGCTTCACCTCGGCGCCCAGGGCCTCAAGGCGGCGGCGCACCGCGCCCGCGGCCATCGGAATCACCTCGACGGGGAGCGGGAAGCGCCCGAGCACGTCCACCTTCTTCGAGGCGTCGGCGATGCAGACGAACTTCTTCGCGACCGAGGCGACGATCTTCTCGCGCGTGAGCGCGCCGCCGCCGCCCTTGACCATCGCAAAGCCCGGGTCGATCTCGTCGGCGCCGTCGATGTAGACGCCGATCGACTCGACGGCGTTCATGTCGAGCACCTTGAAGCCGAGCGCCTCGAGGCGCTTCGTCGAACGCTCCGAGCTCGAGACGCACGCCGGGATGCGGTCGCGGATTTCGGGGAGCTGGTCGATGAGCTGATCGACCGTAGAGCCCGTGCCCACGCCGAGCACTTCGCCCGGAACGACGTAGTCGAGGGCGGCGCGGGCGACGAGGCGCTTGAGCTCGGTCTGCGTGAGCGGCTGAGCAACGACTTCGGAATAGGTGGAGATCGCCATGAACGGAATTCCTTCGGAGGGAGGGAGCGTGAAGACTCGGAGAGGGATGAGGCGCCGCGACCGCGCGCCGGAGGAGAGGCGAAGTCCGCCTCCCGCCCGGGGTGGGCGGCCGTCGCCCGGGAAAAATGGAATGCGGCCCTATTTTAAGGTTGCGGCGGCGCCCGCCGCGCTTTTCTAAAATGGCGGAATTCCGGTCTTCGCCTCCCGCATCTCCGTCATGTCCTCCGATCTTCCTGATCCCCTGATTGCGGACGCCTTCCGCAACCTCAACGCGTCCGTGCAGCTGCCCGCCCTCACCGAGCGCGGTCTCTGGGCCTCGTGGGCGGCACTGCTTCTCGTCGCCGCCTTTCTGATCGGCATCTCCTGGCTCGTGATCAGCACGGACCGCGAGGCCGAGTCGGTGCGCCTCAAGCAGTCCACCGACCTCGTCGTGCAGTCGCTCGAGGCGCGGGTCACGGGCACGGCCGAGATTCTGCAGAAGCTCTCGATGCGGCTCATGCACTCCCCGAACGGCGGCTACTCCGCCGCCTCGGCCGAATTGTCCGCGTCCACGCTGATGGTCGACCGCAAGGAGGTGATCGAGATCGCGCTCGTCGACAAGAAGGGCGAGGTGCTCCACAGCTGGCGGTCGGCGACCACGCAGGAGGCTCCGGTCTTCAACACCCCCCGGAACGTGCAGGACGCGCCGACGCTGCGCACGCTCGACTTCGTGATGAAGAACGACCGCTCGGGCGCGACGCCGATCTACGCGGCCGCCGACACCGCGCACGTCTTCATGAACCTCATCGTGCCTACGCCCATGCGCACGCACGTGCTCCTCGCGCGCATCGACCTCTCGGACCTGCTGCGGCTCGCCGAATCGCGCCTCTCCGTCACGCACTATCAGTTCCAGTTTCTGCTGAACGACCGCGCGGTCGATGAAACCCACGCCGCGATGAAGAGTTCAGTGGCGAACTCGTCCTTCGCCGCGCCGATCCGCTACGAATCCCCCATCAGCTTCCTGCAGCATTCGGGCGAGCGGATGAGCCTGCGGGCGACGAGCTACGAGCACGCGCTCTTCGCGACGAACCGCATGCAGTACTTCGCGGTCGCGGGCCTCGCCGTGATGCTTCTCCTCGCCGTCGGCATCGTCTTCTACTACCAGCGCCAGCAGCACCGCTCGCACCAGCTCCTCGCGACGGAATATTCGCTGCGCCGCGCGATGTCCGAGTCCGCCGTCGTGGGCCTGCGCGTCGCGGACCTGCAGGGGCGGATCCTCTACGTGAACGAAACCTTCCCGCGGATCGTCGGCTACCCCGCCTCGGAGCTCCTCGGGCGGCGGCCCCCTTATCCCTATTGGCTCGAAAACCTCTTGCCGCAAATGCAGGACGCACTCGCGCGGGCGAAGTCCTCGGCCGAGACGCTGCGCTTCGAGGCGCGGCGCGAGAACGGCGAGACCTTCTGGGCGGAGCTGCGCGTCTCGCCCATCGTGGACGAGTCGGGCGCGGCCTTCGGCTCGATCGGCGCGCTCTTCGACGTCACGCCTCTCGTGCTTGCGCGCAAGCGCGTCGAGGACGCGAACGAGCGCTTCACGCGCGTGGTCGAGTCCATGGCGAGCGCCATCGCGGTGCTCTCGCTCCCCGACCGCTCGACCCTCTTCTTCGCAAACCGCGCCTACCGGACGCTCTTCAGCGACCAGGCCGAAGGCGGAGCGCGTCTGCTCGCGCAGCTCGAGAAGACCCCGCCCGCCGTGCGCGGCGACGGGATCTTCGACGAGGTGACGGGAAGGTGGTTCGACGTCCGCTCGCAGCGGATCGTCTGGACCAAGTCCGAACCCGCGGAGATGATCATCGCGACCGACATCACCGAGCGGCGCGCGATGGAGCTCGCCCGCGAAGCGCAGCTGCGGCGCGCCGAAGCGACGCACCGCCTCGTGACGATGGGCGAGATGGCGAGCTCGCTCGCCCACGAGCTCAATCAGCCCCTCGCCGCGATCGCGAACTACGCCAACGCCGCGGCGACGATGCTGGCGGCCGGCACCCTCTCGCGCGAGCGCGAGGCGCAGAGCTTCCAGAGAATTGAAAACCAGGCGCAGCGCGCCGGGCGCATCATCCAGCGCATCCGCGGGTTCGCAAAGAAGACGGACGCGAAGTTGGAGCCCGTCGCCGTGCAGACGGTCGTGCAGGAGACGCTCGAACTCGCGGAGATTCAGGCCCGCAAGTTCGAGAGCGCGATCGAGCTCCACGTCCCCGAGACGCTCCCCCTGATGAAGTGCGACGGCGTGATGCTGGAGCAGCTTCTCCTCAACCTCCTCAAGAACGCCATGGAGGCGTGCGTCGAGGCGGGAGTGCCGGCCCAAAAGCGCACGATCGAGCTCTGGGCGGACCAGATCGAGACGGACGAGCAGGCGCGCATCCGCTTCCGCGTGGTGGACCACGGCCCGGGGATTCCCGAGGAGGTCCGCTCCAAGCTCTTCGACGCCTTCTACACGACGAAGAACGAGGGCATGGGGATGGGCCTCAACATCTGCCGCTCGATTGCGGAACTGCACGGCGGCGAGCTCGTCGTTTCCGAGACGCCGGGCGGGGGCTCCACCTTCTCCTTCACCGTGCCGGCGCTCTGAGCGTGTGGGGAGCAGGGCGGGGGAGGAGCGGGCCGCGGCCGCCCGGGCACCTGCGCAAAACACTGACTGCGGAGCGCGCACTTCTGATCCAGGACGAACCATCACTGAGTATTTGCCCCAACCTCCTGAAAAACACCGGGTTAGCCATTAAGTGTTGTTGCTAGAATGAATTTTCCCGAAAGGAGAACCTCAGACATGCTTTCCAGCTACGACTTCACCAACGAGCACACCGCTGAGAACAAGAACGGCCTCGTCTACGTGATCGACGACGACGCGGACGTGCGCGAGTCGATCAAGTGGCTTCTTGAATCGACGAACTACCGCGTCGAAGACTACGAGAGCGGTGAAACATTCATCGCGCAGTTCAACGAGAACGTTCCGTCGGTCATCCTCTGCGACCTGCGCATGCCCGGCATGTCCGGCTCGGACGTTCAGGACCACCTGCTGCGCCGCCGCATCGACGCTCCGTTCATCTTCATCACCGGCCACGGCGACGTGCCGCAGGCCGTGCAGGCCTTCAAGAAGGGCGCGATGGACTTCATCCAGAAGCCCTTCCAGCAGCCGCAGCTCCAGAAGTTGGTCGAGCGCGCGATGCGCACCGCCAAGGAGCTCTACGCCCGCCGTCAGGCGCTCTCGCAGAACCGCGCCCTGATTGAAAAGCTCACGCCGCGCGAGCAGCAGGTCCTCGAGCGCATCGTCAACGGCCGCCTCAACAAGCAGATCGCCGACGACCTCGGCATCTCGATCAAAACCGTTGAAGCGCACCGCGCCTCGATCATGGACAAGACGGGGTCTGGCACGGTCGCCGACCTGATGCGCGTCGTCGTGAAGTCCGAGCTCTACCCGAAGATCTCCTCGACCCTCGCCGAAGCGGTCGCCGCGCTCCCGAGCCGGCTCGCCGAAACGGGGCTCCCGCACACCGAGGAGAACGCCGAGCACCAGCGCCGCCTCGACTCGGCGCTCCGCGACAGCGACGCCGAACGTGAACGGCGCCTCGCCGAATCGTCCGTGACGGGCATCAACAGCTCGCTGCGCTGACCGTCCGCGCCTCCCGCACCTGCGGCGCCACATCCGGTCCGGACCGCCGATTTGCGCCCCGATGGGTGCCGGGCGGGCCGGCGAAATCCGGCGGCCCGCCGGCCGCAAAAAGCGCTCACCTTCCGGGACCACCGGGAGGCGGGCGCTTTTTTTGCGTCCATCCTCCCTCCGAATTCCCTCCAAATGAACGCGGCGCCTCGGCAGGACTACCGAGGAGAAACGGGCGGGTCCTGAGCCATAATGACCGGACGCCGCTCCCATGGGGTGAGGCGGGCGGCCCGCGCCGCCCCCATCCCGGACGGCCCCCTCGAACCCCCATCGAATTCTCAGAGACCGGAGGCACTGGAAGTGACTGCTCAACTCATCGACGGCAAGGCGCTTGCGCGCGAGATTGAAACCCGCGCCCGGGCGCGCAGCGAGGAGCTCGCCGCCCTCCCTCAGGGCCGCCGTCCCGGCCTCGCCGTGATCCTCGTGGGCGAAGACCCCGCGAGCTGCGTCTACGTGCGCAACAAGACCCGCGCCTGCGAGCGCGCGGGCGTCTCCTCGCATGAGTTCAAGCTCCCCGCGGACACGCCGCAGGAGGAGCTCGTCGGCCTGATCCGGCGCCTCAACGCCGCCGCGGGCATCGACGGCATCCTCGTGCAGCTCCCGCTCCCCGACCACATCCGCGCGAGCGCGGTGATCGAGTCGATCGACCCGACGAAGGACGTGGACGGCTTCCACATGCTCTCCGCGGGCGCGCTCCTCGTGGGCCGCCGCGACGAAGGCTTCCGCCCCTGCACGCCCGCGGGCGTGATGAAGATGCTCGAGCACATCGGCGTCAACCCCGCCGGCCTCGAGGCGGTCGTGGTCGGGCGCTCCAACATCGTCGGCAAGCCCCAGGCGCTCATGCTCCTCGAGGGCCACGCGACGGTGACGGTCGCGCACAGCCGCACCTCCAACCTCGCCGAAATCACCCGGCGCGCCGACATTCTCGTCGCCGCCGCGGGCCGCGCGAAGATGATCACCGGCGACATGGTCAAGCCCGGCGCCGTCGTGATCGACGTCGGCATGAATCGCGACGAAGACGGGCGCCTCTGCGGCGACGTGGACGAGAAGAGCGTGAAGGAGGTGGCCGGCTGGCTCTCGCCCGTTCCGGGCGGCGTCGGCCCGATGACGATCGCCATGCTCATCTCCAACACCGTCCTCGCCGCGGAACGCCACCTCGGCCTCGGTGATACGCTCTGACGCCCTCCGCGACGCCTCCCTCCCGAGACCTCCGCCTCATTCCTTCACTGGACCCACTCCATGACTCAAGCCGCCCTTGAAGCGCATTCCGAAAACCCGCTCCTCACGATCACCGACGCCGGCCTGATCGACTACGCCGCCGTGCGGCCCGAGCACGTCGTGCCCGCCGTCAAGGCGCTCGCCGCCCGACTCGAGCGCGTGCTCGCCGAAGTCTCCGCCCCCGGCACGCCCGCCGACTGGGCGCACGTGGTCGAGCCCCTCGAAGAGGCCTCGCTCGCCTTCTCGCGCGCCTGGGGCGCGGTCGGGCACCTGCAGAGCGTGGTGGATACGCCGGCGCTGCGCGACGCCTTCAACGAGGCGCTTCCCATTGCGACCGACCTCTATCTGCGCATTTCGCAGAGCGAGGCGCTCTACGAGAAGTACCGCCTGATGAAGGCCTCGCCCGAATTTGAAGCGCTCTGCCACGTGCGCCGCCGCATCATCGAGCACGAGCTGCGCGACTTCGAACTCTCGGGCGCCGCGCTCCCGGAGGCCGAGCGCGCCCGCGTGAAGGCGATCGGCGAGGAGCTCTCGGAGCTCTCGCAGAAGTTCAGCGAGAACCTCCTTGACGCAACGAACGCCTTCGAGCTCGTGGTGGACGATGTTTCGCGCCTCGCGGGCGTGCCCGCCGAGACGGTGGCGCTCTACCGCGCGAGCGCCGAAGCCGCGAAGAAGAAGGGGTGGCGCCTCACGCTCCAGTACCCCTCGTACCTTCCGGCGATGAAGTACTGCGCCGACCGGGGCGTGCGCGAGACGCTCTACCGCGCCTTCTCGACGCGCGCGTCGGAGTTTGACGGCGGCCGCTGGGACAACACCCCGCTCATCCGCCGCATTCTTGAACTGCGCGCCGAGGAGGCGCACCTCCTCGGCTTCAAAAACTACGGCGAGCTCTCGCTCGCGACCAAGATGGCCGAGAGCCCCGCGGAGGTGCTCGCCTTCCTGCGCGACCTCGCCCGACGCTCCAAGCCCCGCGCCGAATCCGACGCCAAGGAGGTGGATGACTACGCCCGCGACGTGCTCGGCATCGCCGACGTTGAGCCCTGGGACCGCGCCTATGCGGCCGAGAAGCTCCGCGAGGCGCGCTACAGCTACTCCGACGCCGAAGTGAAGCGCTACTTCACGCAGGCCGCGGTCTTCTCGGGGCTCTTCGCGATGGTCGGGAAGCTCTTTGACGTGACGTTTGAGGAGAAGCCCGCCTCCGTGTGGCACCCCGACGTGAAGTATTTCGAGGTGAAGCGCGGCGGGCGCGTGATCGCCGCCTTCTACGCCGACCTCTATGCGCGCGAAGGCAAGCGCTCGGGCGCCTGGATGGACGGCGAGCGCACGCGCCGCCGTCTCCCCTCGGGCGAGCTCGTCACGCCCGTGGCGTACCTCGTCACCAACTTCGCCGCGCCCACGGGCGGCGCGGAGGCGACGATGACGCACGACGAGGTGACGACGCTCTTCCACGAATTCGGCCACACGCTCCACCACATCCTCACCGCGCAGGAGGTGCCGCAGGTCTCCGGCATCAACGGCGTCGAATGGGACGCCGTGGAGCTGCCGAGCCAGTTCCTCGAGAACTTCGCCTGGGAGCGCGAGGTGGTGCGCGCGATCTCCAAGCACGCCGAGACGGGCGAACATCTCCCCGACGCGCTCTTTGAGAAGATGCTCGCCGCGAAGAACTTCGAGGCGGGCGCCTTCTGCGTGCGCCAGGTCGAGTTCGCGCTCTTCGACATGCTGCTCCATTCGGAGTTCAACCCCGAAAAGGACTCCGTCGAGGGGCTCCTCGACGCGGTGCGCCGCGAGGTGGCTGTGGTCTTCCCGCCGAAGTGGAACCGCTTCACGCAGAGCTTCTCGCACATCTTCGCGGGCGGCTACGCCGCGGGGTACTACAGCTACAAGTGGGCCGAGGTGCTCTCCGCGGACTGCTTCAGCGCGTTTGAGGAGACGGGCGTCCTCAACCCCGAAACGGGCCGGCGCTTCCTCAAGGAGATCCTTGAGCGCGGGTCCTCGCGCGACGCGATCGTGAACTTCACGGCCTTCCGCGGCCGCGCGCCGAAGCTCGACGCGCTGCTGCGGCTCTCGGGCATCACGGACGAACCGGCGCCCGCCGCGCCTTCGGCCGCCTGAGCCCGGGAGAAGCGGGCGGCCCGCTCGGGCCGCCCGCGCTTGGCGAAAAGCCCTGAAGCAGCCCTGAAGCAGGGCCTTAAGCCCCAAACTCCGGGATGACAGATCCCGAAAAGGCTTGACTACAGTCAAACTAGTT